>CAZPNC010000001.1:0-157614 GCA_964587945.1 uncultured Prevotella sp.
TCGACTGGCTCTCACGTCCACTCGTGCCTAACGACCGCCAGACGCCCCTTGCCATAAACGACAAGAAGATTGCCCTAAGCGGAGCTGGTGGTTCTGCGGCAACAGCCAAATGCAGGGAAAAGCTGACAGAACTGCTTACGCTGCCTTTTATACGTGCTGATGTCATGACCGAACCTCAGACAGGCATCCAACTGAACATGGAGGCATGGACAAAGGGGGAAATGGTGCTGACGGACACGCAGGTTTCTGAGTTAAAACTACAAGCGGATGCTTTCCTTGAATATATAGAATAAGGTAGAGCGGCAAGCGGCACTGACAATAAATGGGTTCAATAAAAGATTATCGCAAAACTAATTTGGGACAGTTACTTATCAAATATCAACAACGAAATTCAATTCATCATGGAAGTAAAAGAAAAAGTATTGGCAACGATGAAGGAGGCAGGCACTCCTCTTAATGCAGGTAAGATTGCAGAGCTTAGCGGTCTCGACCGCAAGGAAGTGGACAAGGCGATGAAGCAGTTGAAGGAGGAAGGATCTATTGTTTCTCCAGTTCGCTGCAAATGGGCACCTGCTGGGTAAACATCACCACCACAATAACCATTGGTGCAAATACTGACAACAAGTGAGGGGATGTACATAAACGATGATACCCACAGTCATGCTTTTCAGCACGGCTGTGGGTATCGCCTGTTTTTACAATAATGTATGTATGTCTATATAAGGTTCATGCCAATTTCCTTACATTCCTTTTTCTGTTCTTCCGGCCAGATGCTGGACTGTATCTCGCCAATGTGGGCCTTCTGAAGCAAGACCATACATAGCCGACTCTGTCCGATGCCACCGCCGATGGAAAGAGGCAGTTTGTCATTCAGCAACTGCTGATGGAAGTAAAGTTTCGTACGCTCCATCTTGCCTTCCATTTCTAACTGGCGGAGAAGACTTTCCTTGTCAACGCGTATGCCCATTGATGAAAGTTCGAATGAGCGTTCAAGTACGGGATACCATATAAGGATATCGCCGTTGAGGCCAAGGTAGCCATCACTGTTCGGCGTTGTCCAGTCATCATAGTCGGGGGCACGGCCGTCGTGTTTCTCGCCATTGCTTAACTTTCCACCTATACCCATAACAAAGACGGCACCATATTTCTTGCATATCTCGTCTTCACGTTCCTTTGGAGAGAGGTTCGGATACATCTGCAGCAGTTCCTCACTGTGAACGAAATAGATCTCACGTGGCAGGAATGGCTTTATCTGTGGGTATGTTTCACAAGTGAGGTATTCAGTGCGTAGTATAGCAGAATAGATGCGGTTGACCACATCTTTAAGGAAGTCGAGATTGCGCTGTTCCTTAGCCATAGAGGCTTCCCAGTCCCATTGGTCAACATAGAGAGAATGGAGATTATCCAACTCTTCGTCGGCACGTATGGCATTCATGTCGGTATATATACCATATCCTGACTCTATACCATATTCGGCAAGTGTCAGTCTTTTCCATTTTGCAAGAGAATGTACCACTTCGGCTTTCTGATCACCAAGATCCTTGATGGGGAACGTTACAGCACGCTCCACACCGTTGAGGTCATCATTGATGCCGAGTCCCTGTAACACGAACAGCGGTGCAGTGACACGACGCAGACGCAATTCCGTAGAAAGGTTCTGCTGGAAGAAATCCTTTATGAGCTTGATGCCTTGCTCCGTTTGTTTTAAGTCGAGGAGGGCTTTATAGTTCTGTGGTTTAATTAAGTTACTCATGATTTATTGTGTCTGTATTTTTATTGTGGATGCAAAGTTACTACTTTTTTATTAATTTGCAAACACAACGGAACGGATATTTTACAAAAAGCAAGGATTTTAACCCTTTCATTAACTATTTGCAATCATAGTAATTGATTTACAAGCCGTCTCTCAGGAAATCAAGTGCTTCCTCCATCTCCTTGACTGTCGCCGTTTGGTTGATTCGTATATCGCCTATTGCACCTAACAGGGTAAAGTTTATTATGCCTGCCGTATTTTTCTTGTCGTGTGTCATCAGTTCAAGAAGTTCCGGATAATCATCACACGTTATTGGCAGAACGCCATAGACATCACGTACATAACGTACAGCCTCGCGCATTACATCAACAGGAAAGCCGGCCTTTGCTACAGCGAGATACAATTCCGGGATTAGTCCATAGGCAACGGCATAGCCATGTAATATAGGTTTGTTGTTTCTCATTGCCCATGATTCAAAAGCGTGTCCCATTGTATGGCCAAGGTTCAGCGCCTTGCGAATACCGTTTTCCAATGGATCCTCTTCTACTATGCGTTCCTTGACAGAAACGGAATCTGCTACCATACGCTGCAATTGCTGCAAATCGGGACGGGTAATATCGAAGGTAACGAGTTCATTCCACAGTTCCGGTGTTGAGATGAGTCCGTGTTTCAACATTTCTGCATAACCGGAACGTAGGTTTGCATCATCAAGGGTCTGTAGAAACCGTGCACTCAGAATGACGTAGCGTGAATCATTGAACACACCTATTTCGTTTTTCAAGCCGCCAAAGTTTATACCGGTCTTGCCTCCTACGCTGGCATCCACCATAGAGAGTAGCGTAGTAGGTATGTTAATGAAATTGATGCCGCGTTTGAACGTGCTGGCAGCAAAGCCTCCAAGGTCTGTCACCATGCCGCCACCAAGATTTATCAGCAAGGAGTGGCGTGTTGCCCCACCCTGTTGAAGACATTGCCACACGTGTGCAGTGCTGTCAAGCGTTTTCTCTACATCTGTAGCACCGATGGTTATAACCACGGCATTCTTCAGACATGGATAACCCTTAATTGCCGGAAAGCAGAGTTTCACTGTGGTTGTATCGGTCAGAACGAATATCCTGTCGTGTTCACACTCCTGTATGGCAGAAGCAAGTTCCGCCTCCAAATTACTGGAAATTATTATTCGTTGGTTCATCTGTTTTGGATTTGTCTGTCATTAATTATCGTTTCATAATGAAACTTTCATTCATCGTAAGTCCAGCATACAAATGGTACTGTCCCTATGAGCTGTCACTTTTTCCATTTTCCTATCTGCACATCTCAACACAAACCCTGTCTTGAAAGGCTTTGGCTGCAGAGGCTCTCATGACACCTTGGTTAATGATAGAGAAACATAGTTCATGACCATTGCTTGCTGTGCAGTATCCAGCAAGGCTGCATATTCCTGTGAGAGTACCGGTCTTGGCATGTATGTTGCCTGCTGCGAGAGTCTTCTGCATACGTTTCTCCAACGTGCCGTCAACGGCCGCTATCGGCAAAGCAGGCCAAAGATTGGCATATATATCGGTATTACTAAAAGCATAACGCAGGAATCCGACTTCTATCTCTGCTGATACATAATTATACAATGACAGTCCGGAGCCGTCGGCTAAGCGATGAGGCAACCTGTTAAGACCGATTTTCCTTAACAGAGTCTCCATAACAGACTTTGCCTTACGTGCCGTAGATGGTTTTCCTTTAGTAAGGCCTATCTGGTAGAACATTGACTCAGCATACAGATTGTCACTTTCCTTCAACATACGATGCAATATCTGCTCAATGGTGTGTGTCTGCACACACAGTTCTTTGGCATTTACGGGACAATGTTTTACCAGCAACTCACCGTCAAGATATATGCCGGCATCAGCCAAGACGTTGCCAAACCGCGCAAGGAGGTTATCTTTACGACCATACACAAGTGGCGACAATACAGGGTTGTCATCATCCCAACACCATCCTTCACCAAGCACATCGTCATCTTTCATTGACCTGTCAGCATATACATTACCACGTATGGTGTCTATACCCATTTCCTTCACGGCCATAGCAAAGGACCGGAGGTCATCATGACCTAACCGCGGATCCATACCTCCTATTATATATATGTGTCCGTTAAGAGTTCTCACACTGTCGGTCACGCTTCCTGTATAGCGCATGCTTGTCTTGTAAAGATAGGCGCTGCCTAATTTGTCGAGGGCGGTAACAGCGGTAAGTACTTTCATTGTGGAAGCCGGCCTCAGAGTCTGCTTCTCACCACGAGCATACAGCACGGAGTCTGTAGTAAGGTCATACACCATAATACCCAACTGTGAAGTCTGCAAGAAGTTACTACGGCTTATTATGCTGTCAATGTTAGCATGCAAAGACTGTGGCCAAGGGAGAATAGCATTATATGAAGGTATCGTGTCAAGGACACAGGTATCACCGACAGTCTCATTGTCTACTTCACAAGACACGCTGTCAATAACGTTCTCTTCTTGCAAGGAAGGGAGTGACGGTTCTTGTGCATAAGACAACAATGACACTGCCGTCAACAGTGACAATAAAAATATATTTATTCTCAATTTACGCTTCATCTCTTGTCATACGCATGATGCGGATAATCCGTGGTAAAGTGCAGTCCACGGCACTCCTTACGTTCTATCGCCCAACGTGTAATGAGATAGCCGACATTAATCATATTGCGCAGTTCACAAATATCACGGCTTGCATAGACATGTTTGAAGAGTTCTTCTGTTTCTTCATACAGCACGTCCAAACGACGCCATGCACGCATCAGACGCAAGTCTGAACGTACTATACCTACATAGTTTGCCATTATCTGTCCGACCTCAAGCACACTTTGGGTTATCAAGACTTTCTCCTCATTGGACAATGTCCCCTCATCATTCCACTCGGGCACCATGGTATTGAAGTCATATTCTGCCACATGTTCCAATGAATGGCGTGAAGCGGTCTCGGCATACACCACGGCTTCAATAAGAGAGTTGGAAGCAAGACGGTTACCGCCATGCAACCCAGTGCAGGAGCATTCGCCAATGGCATACAATCTCTTTATACTTGAACAACCATTCAGGTCCACCTTTATGCCACCACACATATAATGCGCCGCCGGACGTACAGGTATGTACTCTTTCGTTATGTCAATGCCAATAGAAAGGCACTTATGATATATGTTAGGGAAATGATGGCGTGTTTCTTCCGCTTTCTTGTGTGTCACATCAAGGCATACATGGTCAATACCATGGATTTTCATTTCCTTGTCTATGGCACGCGCCACAATATCACGAGGAGCAAGCGAAAGACGGTCATCGTATTTTTCCATAAAAGTCTCACCGTTCGGAAGACGCAGTACGCCACCATAACCGCGCATGGCTTCGGTTATAAGATATGCAGGATGTGTTTCCCCGGGATGATACAACGATGTAGGATGGAACTGTACGAACTCCATATCCGCCACTGTTCCTTTAGCACGGTATACCATTGCCTCACCGTCACCTGTTGCTATAATCGGATTAGTTGTTGTCTGATAAACCGCACCACAACCTCCGGTACACATCAAGGTAACCTTGCTTAGGTATGTATCTACCTTACGGGTGTCAGGATTAAGGACATATGCGCCAAAGCATTCAATGTCAGGTGTTCTTCGGGTAACCTCTATGCCAAGGTGGTGCTGCGTTATAATTTCAACAGCGAAATGGTTTTCCTTAACCTCTATGTTCGGATTACTGCGCACAGCCTCTATGAGCCCTCTCTGTATCTCTGCACCGGTATCGTCAGCATGATGCAGTATTCTGAATTCAGAGTGGCCGCCCTCACGATGCAGGTCAAACTCGCCATCGTCTTTTTTATCGAAGTTCACTCCCCAGTTTACAAGTTCCTTTATCTGCGACGGAGCCATACGCACTACCTGTTCCACGGCAGCTCTGTCCGATATAAAGTCACCCGCTATCATAGTATCCTCGATATGTTTCTCGAAATCATCTACAATAACGTTGGTAACTGATGCGACACCACCCTGTGCAAAGTTAGTGTTTGCCTCTTCAAGCGTGGTTTTGCAAATAAGGCAAATCTTACCCTTGTTGGCACGTGCCACCTTCAGGGCATAACTCATACCAGCCACTCCAGAGCCGATTATGAGGAAATCATATTTATATGTCATAATCAATATGCCCCACCTTGGATTTATCTATTAAAGACATACAAGGCGTATGATTTGAGGGGAGTTTTTTCTTGTCTTTCTTTTTGCGAGTTAACGGTATGATGTGCAAAGGTACATAGTTTTTTCGATAACACAAAATTTTACAATGAGAAATTATCTCGTCAATGAGAACTTAAGACTAAGTCCGAAGTCCGAAGTCACCGTCGGATAACTACCTGCAGACAACAACGGTGTGTTGCTCTGACGGTCATAATAGAAACTCATGGTAAGAAGCCTTGACAGACTGTAGTCAGCTGAGAAAGCCAACTTAAAGGCATCATTACCCGATGTTGCGGAAGAACTCATGGAAGCGATGTCACGCGTCAACGAAGCCTGTGACCTGATACTGATGTCCAATCTGAGGTTGAGGTCATGAGCAAAGCCCTTCGTCTTGTTAGTAACCTTGCTACCGGTATTATTGTTGCCGTTTTCCCCATTGTCCGAGTTTGTGCTTTTGTTCCTTGATGCTGCCAGAAGAGCACGGCTTTTCATGAACCGGAAATCGGCAATCTTGTAACCGAAACCGAACACCCAGTCTTTTGAGATGGCTTCATTAATCTGCACGCTGGTCATGGAGAGATTCAACACACGCGTAGTGCGATATTCTGCTTTAAATGTAAGATTGTTCGGCAGGGTAAAGTCCACACCGAGTAGTGGGGCAAAGGCCTCATTGATACTGACAGAAGATATGTTGAACATCGAGTTCGGCACAGGATTACTTGTCTTGGCATCTGTAATAAAGCCTATCATGTCACCCATATATTCCTTGTATGTGGAATACGAACTGTATGAACCTACTGCAAAGATACTCTTGTAAGAGTGGTTGATGTTCACACTCTTGAAATGGTCTCTTATCCATGGCAACAGAGAGAGGCCGCTGTAACGGAGCGTCCAGTTAGGCAACATTCTTTTTATAGTAGGGAAAAGACTGAGATCGTTATTGCCCGTATAGGCATCCAGAAATGCCGGTATCATAACATCCGCACTGTATTTGTTCACACCTCCATTGGCAGCATCGAATTTCTGGCCGGCACATATTGTACCACTTGGATATATGGTACCATTATACTGTTTCTGTACACGTGCCTGATACCTGTCAAGCGAACTGCAGAATGTCTCGAATGAAGCGGAATGGTAACCATTGTTAGCATCTCCCATACCTTCAAAAGCCGACTTTATGCTTATTGTGGTCATGGAGAAGGAACCGCTCTGTGTCGTCGGACTACCTCCATACATATACTGTATAGATTTGGCAACAGTCTTGGTACGTGCCATATTGAGGTCTATCTTCAAGTTGCGGATCGGCTCCAATGTCATTTTTATCTGTAAATCCTGGCTTGTATTTGTCGTAGCCGGTGTGGATATGGAGTCTCCACTTCCAAGCAGCCACCCATTGTCACGCGCCTTTTCTATGTAACTGTCGTCAATTAGTCCAAAGGCGAAGTCAAGTCCAGGGCGCATAACACCTCCTGTGCGTTGGCCGAATATGTCACCGACATTCGGCATAAAACCAGGCAGAACCATAGAATATTGATTACGGTATGTAACATTTATATTACGTACCATCATCAACACACGTGCCGAACTCTGTGCCACTTTGTACCATGTCTGGTTTTCCAACGGTTCCAAAGCAAGTACAGAAACCTTCATTGTCACGGCAGAATCCGCCTTATTTATAATCTTTATCTTGTTCTCGTCAACCTTTTTGAACTTCACATCAATGGCCTTGCCGTCCTTGTCCTTTGCAGAAACGAGTATACGTTTGGTCTTACGTCCGTGTGTTATGACAATGGCGGTATCAGCATTTACCGTTATCTCTCGCATGAAAGTGTTTCTCTTTTTGCGGTCCTCTACAACCTTTGCCTTAGCTGCCTCTTCTTCCTTTTTGGCTGCTGCTTCCTTCTCCTTGTCTACCTTATCGTCTTTACCTTCTTTATTCTTTCCATCAGCCAACTGTACAGATGTTTTCTTTACCTTTCTTGTATTTATCACCGGAGTCCTGTTAAACTTTTCATTAACCTTTTTAAGGAAAGGTACTTGATTATACAACGTGACGAGGTCAAGGGTTGAATTCAGATTTATAGTACGGTTACTATTGATCGTATTGCCATAAGACGTTCCATCTTCCTGCTCTGTACCACGTGCCCACTGGTATGTGGCGCTGTAGGAAGCATTGGCCTGTAGCCAATTGAATATAGGCAATAGGTTCAGAGGCAACTTATATGACGCAGTAAAGTTCTGGTTGTAGTCCAAAGGTGTGCCAAGATGCTTTATACTACTCCACACTGAATCCTTCCACGCCTGGTAATGCTCCGGATAAAGGTCCTTGTTTATCTGTGTATAAGGTTCTTCTATCTCCGCACGCGTAGCACTTTGGAAATTCATATGCAGATTTTTTGTAAGGTCCCATCTTAGCGAGAATTCACGGTTCCACAGGAACTGCGAACTGAACGTGGCGGGAATGCTGTTTGTACTGCCAAGGTCTTCAAGGTCACGCTCCTGAAGTTCATAGTAGTTGCGTGTCATTTCAGAGTTGGCAGACAGGTTCTGCGGCAGCCAGTTGAAAGCGAACTGCTTCAATATGTCATAGTACTTTGACTTCGACTTTATGGCCTTGAAAGGATTAATTGCCTTATATACCGGTGTCCAAGAATAGTTCATGACACCACGCCACTGCTCCTCGTTTTCATATACGGTAGTCTGTCCGTCGGTATGTCTGTCGGAACGGCTGTATGAGAACGTGAAGTTGGCAGGGTCATAAGGCATCGGATGACGCTTCGTTGCTATACCCACACGCATACCGGAAACAGCAAAGTTCTTGCTTACAGTGTTGGTGACAGCTATGCTGCGTATAGAATCCTTCTCGTGTTCGTTGGCTGCACTCTCCAGTGCATCATCAAGTAGCATATCCGTGTCAAGAGGATTATACTTCGGTGTAGTCTTCTCATGCGTAACACTATAATATACAGGTATAGACACTTTCGCCTTGTCAGGGAAGAACTTTCCGAGTTCAAAGTTTGTCGTCACGGTATAAGAGCCGAACTTGTCGGTTGTACGTTCCAGAACCTTCTGTTCCAAGCCACCATAACCGTCACTGATATACTTGCCGGAGGCCGCCACGTTACCGAAGTCCGACAACTGTACGTTCATATTGGCGGCAGCGGCCCATCCGCCATCGCTTTCAGGTTCAAGCAACCTCATTTCGTTTACCCACACTTCACCATCCTTAACCTCGTTCGAGTTATTGCGCACACCTATCATCATGGTCTTGACTTCTCCCAACGACGGATTTCCCACAATGGAAAGCTTGTTGCTTTGGTTGTCAGAATCATATTCCGAATACACAGTATTCAAGGAGGCGAGTCCTGTAGCCTTCTTCCTGTTACGCTCTTTCTTCAGCGCAGTGAATTTCTTAAGGCTTATATCAAGCATATTCTCCTCTGGCCATACGACACGGCAGTCAGCATTCGAGTAAGTATTGTAAGTACCGGGAGCGGTAAGTTTCAGCGGTATCTCATATTCATAATAGTTATTATTGTAATCAGCACCCAACCTGATGAACAATGCCAGCTGTCCGTTCTGCAGGTTTGTCACGTTCTGCTCAAGCGCATTGGCATGTACAAACATCTGAAGACGATTGTAATAACGCATATCGTATGTAGAGTTCTTGTACACCGCAACAGCATCTGCATGCGACATGTTTGTAAGGTCCAAACGCATAGCCTGCTCATTGTTCTCTGTCAACTGTGGCTGTGAAGGGTCAACTACACGTGAGATACCCGGCGGCAGCACATAGTTCACCGGTTTCTTGTCATTGTTCTCCTCAATATTGATTGAAGAAGTCGTGAACTTAGCCGTAGGGTTGGCTGAAGCCCCCTTTATCCGTTGCTCGTAAACACGCCAGTCCCCCCTTACAAGGTCAAGACTTGCAAGACGCAAGACTGTAGGTTCTTCAAAGCCCTGCATATACATACGCATGAAACGTATGGAAGAGAAATCATTGATGCCACCGACCGACTTGCCCTGATTGATCGGTACACGGAACTGATACCATGTAACCGTTTCCTTCTTGCCATTACGCAGAGATACGGTAGCCTCACGTTTGTCAACAATATAGTCATTGCCCACAGAGAGTTGGTTGGGGTCTATCTCCACACAGTATTCATAATACTTCTCATATTCATTTAGGGTATAGTCCTGGTTTATATCCTCCACATCCGGGGTTGTCTTATATGAAGTGTCATAGGCTTCCGTCCTCGAATCAGAGTCAGGCGAGTTCCCCTGCGGATTGTTTATATATTTGTATCTCTCAAGTATTGAAGCTTTTCTTCTATCCCAATCATCACCACGGAAATAGCGATAGTCATCATTGGCAGGGTCCTGCACAATCGCCTTTACAACAGAGTCATTCCTCACCACTCCCGTACCGTCAAGTCCGGTTCCTACAGCCGATGTCAGGAAACCCTTGTAAGGTTCCCACGAACGTTCCTCTTCGTCATTCAAACCATTGAAACCGACATCCTGTTTGGCGCGGGCACCTGTGGTGGTGGCGAAAGCATAATTGATAGTGTTCTGTACAGGAATCTTGCCCCATTGTGTCGTTGCAACAGAATCTGTACCATTGACAGGCATACCACTCTCATAGAATTTCTTGCCGTCAAGAAGTATATCCTCTGACACCTCACCAAGGTTGAAATACAGTTTTCCGGTATGTTTGGCGGAAGTACCGTCATTACGTGAATACACAAACGGATCAAGCATCCAGAACTCTATGTACTCTATGTTCGCCTCCTGAAAATCATTGGTGTCCAGTTTGCGCATCATGCCACCCCATGAGGTCTTAGGTGTGAGCAGATGCCCATCATTATCCATGTTCGGATTGAAGTTATAAGGGCCGCGTTCCTGAGGATAAAACGCCATGTTCATTATGCTGAGCGTAGACGTTGCACCGGTGTAAGTGTTTTGGTCACGGTTAGGATACAGTTCCGAAACATACACCTCACGGACATAATGGTTGGAGAGTTGTTCCAAATCCTCCTTTATATGCCCCGGCGTAAGCGTGGACGAACGGCGGGTGAAAAGCGGGTCAATGGTATACCATGCCAGACGGGCACGGCTATAACCAGATGTAAGGTCATTCTTGCTCGGTGAAGAGACAACGGATTTTGGCACACTGGACAATATCCACGATGTAGGTGTGAGCATATTTATGCCCGCAGTGGTGGATTCAAAGTCATCTATGTACGAAGCATTGTCCTGTGTACCGCCGGCAACACTGCTGAAGAGTTTGGCAAACTCAGCATTAAACTGTATGTTTGACGGCTGTGTAACATGCAGGAAAGGCACCTTATTCAGCATATTCGTCAACCATTGGCTGTTCTTCTTCCAGTTCACATTGAAACCTACAAGAGAGTTGTTTACAGGTTCAGACCCCATCGTCACCTTTGAGGTGAGGCTCTGTTCTGACAAATGCTGCAACGTACCACTGATTTGGAAATCCTTCGAGAAGTCATATTCCCAGTTCACGCCGAACATGGTCTTACGTGACATTCCATATTCCGACTCGCTTTCAAGAGACACGTTTACGCTTGTCCCTGCATCTATTATGCTTTGGTTTAATATCTTGACCTCTCCGGCAGCATAATCCACCGAATAGTCGGAGCCTTCCACCAGCGTAACGCCACCTGCCGTAACGACAACAGAGCCCTGTGGCACATTGTATGCACCGAGGGATATGGTATTGGCGGATGTTCCCTTGTACTGTCCCACCATCTGGAAGCGGTTCTTCTCCGCTATCTGTTTGGCTATGGTCCGGGTGGAATCATACAACGCCTGGTAGCGGTATTTGTCAGCCACCGCTTCAGACACGCCGTTTTGCCTAAGGACATTATAGAGTGCCGTACCGAACGGCTCCACCTTCGGCAGGTACACGCGGCCATTGCTTACGGTGTACCCTTCAACAAAGTCAAAATAGCCATTGCTATGGGCACGGTTGTTATTGTCAAGGCGGTCAGCACCGAGAAGTTTTATAAGTGGAGTCTTCTTAACCTGCTCCTCCGGTATATAGCTCACATATACGCCCACCGTATCACTCTGGTACTTTATGTCAAGACGGAATTTCTCCTTCTGCACAGACGAAGCAAGATAATACACATTGCGCATCATAAGGCCCCAGTTAGGCTGGCTGGGAGTGCTGCCTGTATTCTTCAGGGCCTTCACAAACAGTGCCTGATTGACATTGGTATTGTCTGAAGAGAACTCTCCCACCTGGTATGTCACGCCGCCATAGGTATATTCATACGCCACCGCCACCACCTGGTCGCTCTGCAGTGTCGTTTTCAGAGACACATATCCCATCGCCTTGTTGACACTATACTCCGAAGAGTTCAGTAGGCGCGCCTTCTCTATCTTCTCATAGTCCACGCCACCAGTCATCATGCCGTCCAGCAGTGAACTCGTCTGATTGACATCACGTATATTGACATCGGCTGACACCCTTTCATATTCAGCGTTGGCACTGTTTGAAGGCACCGTACCGTCGCCCATACCGCCCCATGACGTATTCTTCGGAGAGCCTTCGGCAAGGTCTGAAAGGGCTATGATGTTACGCGTGTTTGAAGTCTGCCCTGTCTTGTTCGTAACCCATATCTCCACTCTGTTTATGGTGATGCCGGTAGTAAGATTCGGCAGCGACTGCATCCACTTGTCATAATTGTTGCGGAAATACTTGCCGAGGAAGAAGTGCCGGTTTTCCTCATAGTTGGCCACATTCAGTTCAAACGGGGTCAGCTGCACGCCGCCCTTAGAGGAGACGCTTGATGAAGAAGACTTCTTCTGCGAGACTACGGTCTGCAGCTTCAGTTTGCCGAACTGCAAGTCCGTCCTCACGCCGAAGAGAGACGTCGCTCCCTGAATGAGGGAAGAGTTGCTCGGAAAACTGACGTTGCCGGCCTCCACCAACTTGATTATCTCATCCTCCTTGCCGTCATACTTCAACTTCATGTTCTGGGCGTCATAGTCAAACGTAGCGTCAGTGTTGTAGTTGAGGTTCATATTCATCTTGTCGCCTATCTTGCCGGTGACGTTGATGTTTATCTTCTCGTCAAAGTCTATTGTCGTGGTCTTGCGGTTACGGATAGGCAGCGAAGGGTTATCCACGCTCTTCAGCGTAGCCCCAAGTTTCAGTTCCGCCGTTCCCTGCGTCTTCACCCGTATGCCCCCCGGGCCGAATATCTTCTCAGCGGGGCCAAGTTCGAAGTGCATGTCGGTGAAGTCAAACTTCTCCTTACCCTTCTTCTCGAATATCTCAGAGTTCTTGTTACGGAAGTAATCGGCAAACAAGTTCTTCTCACTCCACTTCTGATACTCCGTAAGGCTCATCATTATAGGAGCAGCCATCCACGTCCGGCCCATCCTTGTGCCGATAACATACCGGTCGAGCGTGTCGTTATACTCCACCTCCTGCTTTATGTTGTCAGGTTTCTTCAGGTCGGCAGCCCCCTGCGACAAGTCATCATAGGTCACAGGCATCGTCTTCTGGATTTTCCACCGCGGGTTCAGCAGGCTGTCAGGAATAGTGTCCTGCTGCAATTTCAGTCTCGCCTGGCGCTCACGATACCTTTCAAGCGACGATTTCCTCTCCACCGCCTTCGGTGCAGAGGCCTTCTTCACATCTTTCGGCACATTCCCGTCACCCTCCGTCTGTGCCTTTTCCTGTGCATCCGCAAAACGTATCATGGCAGAACTGACAAGGACAGACAGCAACATAGCCGCCACAGCCAGCACAGCACGCCGCCTGCCACAAGCACGTAGCCCCGCACCCATCACTCTGAATATATTATAGAAACGATTACTCATCAAAAAAGAAACGCAGCCCCCCTATCCTATTTTATCATCTTCAAGGCCTGCTTTATGACCTGCTCCACAGGCATATCCGGCGTACCCTGCAATATCTCCGTCACCGCCTTCGCACTGGGCGCAGGAGCAAATCCAAGCATCGTCAGCGCACCAACAGCCTCGTCGTGCACCTCACCGCCCACACAGGCGGCCACCCCACCGGCAGCACCCGCAGAGGCCGTGTCGGCTATAATGCCGCTTGCCGTCATCTTGTCACGTAGGTCTACTATTATTCGCTGTGCCGTCTTCAGGCCGATACCCTTCACACCCTTCAACGCCTTCTCGTTACCCGTGGCTATTATGTTGACAAGTTCCGTAGGCGTAGTGGCACTGACTATCATGCGCGCCGTGTTGCTCCCCACACCACTTACAGTTATCAGCATACGGTACAGTTCGCGCTCCTGCTTGCTGTAAAAGCCATAAAGCGTGTACGAATCATCCCTGCCACCCGTCATTATGGCCTCATGCACATAGAGCTTCACGTCCTTCCTACCCTGGATGGCCGTATAGGTATTGATGGAAATGTTCAGCATATAGCCCACACCGTGCGCCTCCACAACCGCCTGTGCAGGCGTCACCTCCGTCAGTTCACCCCTTATATATTCTATCATTGTCCTTTTCTCCTGTTATTTTTATACACGGCACACTGTCCCACACCTTTACGGCACAGACACAGCATACATAATAATAACGCACGCACAATGAATATATTGCACTCCACCGTCGTTTTACCAGCAGATTTTAACCATACAAGTGTCAAGCATCATGCTATAGAGTGATTTCTTCTGACAGTTTAGTATTGGTGATGATTTATTTAGATTATTGTTGATTTATTTAGATTAGACAGACTATTATATAGCGCCTAAGATATTTACGATAAGGAGTTTATCGACAATAGGGCTATAAATCTTCGTGATTTTTCGTACAAAGGTATATACACCTCAAATCCGCAACCGTCTTCATTGAGTGATTATAGCATGATGTAATCACTAAATGAAGACGGTTGCGGATTTGAGGATTATGAATACTAACTCTACCCAACCCTACATCTACAAGAGAAATGACACTGATGGCAAATTGGGCCACTTTGAATTTCCAAGTTCTCATGACTTTATCAAGATTAATTCTTTTGCCACAATCACTGACCAGTTCAAGGAAAAGTTACAACAACCACATACTTATGGTGTCTATATAATCGCATTGTGTACAGGGGGGGGGAAACTGAGTATTGCATAAATCTAAAGAAAATAAAAGTAGAGGCAGGGACACTGCTGTTCCTTTCTCCGGGGCAGTCCGGCCTCATCGGTAAGGAAACCAGTATCGAGGGGATATGTGTAGCGTTTTCTCCGCATTTTTATGACAATATGGAACCATCCTTAGCCTACTTGCTTAGATATCAATTGTTCAGAAGCATCAACTCTCTTAAAATAGACAATGAGAAGGTTTATGAAATCATAAAGGATTATTTTGTAATTTTAGATGGGGAAAGTAAAGTTGATACGCTATCACCTTTTCATAATCTGAATTTATTCTCCTTCTTCTATTTTATTGTGGTCAAGATATATGACTATTACACGAAGCTCAACAACTGTATCTGTGAAATAAATCCGTCCCTCGAACTGTTTATCAGGTTCTCCGAAATGATAGACAAGCACTATGACACGCAGCATCTTGTCAGAGAATATATAGATGCCTTGAATGTTAATTACAAGGATTTGGAAGCAAGCGTAAAAGAATATTCGGGCAAAACCCCTCATGACATGATACTGGAGAAATCTGTGTTTGAGGCAAAAAGGCTTTTAGCTTACACTAATCTCTCGATAAAGGAGATTTCCACACAGTTAGGATATAAAGAGCAGTCCAATTTCTCTTTAACATTCAAGAAATATGCGAAAAGCAATCCCAGTGCATACAGAGAGCAGAGAAGAGTGAAGGGGTATGAGGAATTTCCTGACTTTGTTTCGGCGAACAGGGAGATACTACAATAGCAATCCTTGAGATCATTGCCACAAAAAGGTAACCATTCCACACAAAAAGGATATTGCCGTCCTGTTACCTTTGTCATTTGTGTGGTATTTCTATCACCACCTATAGTCTTATACCGAAATAGGCTGTGCCTTTCCATATCACTGTCTGCAAGGACATATCGGTATGTCTGCCCACTTCTGCCCGCTGCACCACTCCGTTAATGCCTATGAAGCAGTTGCTCCATTTGTATATGGCACCGACACGTCCGAGAATATCAATTTCGGGAAAGCTGTGGGGCAGTCTGTCCGGCACAGCCTCACCGGTAGAATGGTCTGCGAGGAGGTGCAGTGTGTAGTTTTTCCACAAGATTACCGATGGCTGGGCTGACAGATGTATGAGCCAGTGTTTTCCGATGACGTAGTTGTAGCCGTAGCCCACGCCGAGCGCTACGTGTGTCATGGATATGCTCTTGTCATGCGCCAGATAGCCAGTGCCGTCATCATAACCGCTTGACAGTTTGCCCTTGTAGAAGGCTACTGACGCGAGTACACTCCCTGCCGAGCGGCGTTGCACCCATGAGCAGTTGAAGGCAGCAGGACAAGACAGGCGGCGACCATTGAACACGTAGTATGCGTGGGCGGATAGTCCGCGCAGACGTGTATCCGTCATGTCGAAAGTCTCACGATGCCCGTCCAGACTTGTTTCCGCCTTGAAGTCGTGAAGGTCACCGTAAGCGATATCAGCCCCAAAGGAGTTGGTGTAATAATTCATCCTGTACTCTGTGTTTGATGACTTCCCGAACATTTTTTGGGGATTGAACGACAATGTGATCGTCAGTCCGCTATAACTGGCCGATATGCCTATCGTCTGCTTCGTTGCCGCCTTCAGGCGTGTTTCCATAATGTTTCCCTGAGCCGTTTCCCCTGTGATGTAGAAATCGTTACCGCTGACGTTTGTCTTGACACGGAACATCCACGGTGTAAGCGGACGGGAAACGAAATTGGTGTCTGTCGTGACTTTCCTGTACGAACTAATGATACTATCCGCTCCTTGCCTCATTCTCCTACCCAGCCAGTTTTTCTTTTCCTGTCCCATAGTTTCTGTTGCCACAACCATGAAGAGCACGAGGATTGTCATTATTTTGGATTTCATTTCTTTTGTCTGATATAAAACGGGGCATATAAATCCCACCATAGAAGAGGGCAAAGGAACCATTACGGGCGGCTGCCAGTGCCACTGATATATTCTTTCGGACTTATACCCACATTCTTCTTGAAGAACTTACCAAAGAAACTCTGGTTCGGGAATCCGAGTTCTGTGGCTATCTGCTGTATACTCTTTCCACTATTACGCATCAAGACTTTAGCCTCCACAATCACACAGTCATTAATCCATTCCACAGCCCGCTTACCACTACACCTGCGCACCACAGTGGAGAGATAACCGGGGCTTACACAGAGTATGCCTGCATAATAACGTACCTGTCGCTGAACGCGGAAATGTAGTCTAACCTCATACAAAAAACGCTGTAACAATTCATGATTGCGACTGACAGCCTGCACAGGGGTGTCTGCCAACTGATTAAAATAAAATCCCAATCCATAGAACATTGCACAGGTAAGATGCGCGGCAATTTCCCTACTGTAAGGATTGTCACTATCAATAACACTCTTCATCATCTGAAGAAATAACATCACTCCTTCTCTTTGGGATGAAGTGAGCGTCCTCAACGGATGCTCTGACAGAGACATAAATGCCTGAAAATTATTCTTTATACCCAATGATGAGACAAAATCCCTATCCACAGATATGGCCAGTGCATGGAAGTCTTCACTCAAAGATGTCAGTTCCAATATCTGACCACGCAACACAATGGCAAGAGAACTTTCTGTCATCACGTATGGAACAAGATTCACACGCCAACACCCCTCACCTTTAAGGCAGAGACAGAGAGTTGTACAATCTGTTATTTTGGGAAAATCCGAGACAGGAAAAGAAGATTCCATTTCCCATATCTTACACCCTGCTATATTCATTTAATAGTGATTAGTTAACGCTTTTGGCCACAAAATTACTATTATTTTCTGAAATAAGCAATTCTTTGTCAACAAATAGAACATTTTTGTCAAAAAAAAATATAACCGCGAAACAGTATAATATTCGTAATTTCGCATCCGATATGAAAAAGATTATTATAACCCTTCTACTCTGTGTCTCAGGTAATATATTGGCACAGACATCACTTGACTCGCTGAATGAGGACTTCCGCACTATCACAGCACGTAATTTCTCACGTTACCGTACCGTGAATATGTCGTGGGAAATGAAAAGCAACCACGATTACGACTTCACCGTCATTAACCCAGAAACCGAAGAACCGGCAGAAGAAGGCAGGAAGAAAAACCTGCACACACTCCGTTTCTCAGCAATGGTTCCCCTGATAAAGGGCAAACGCCTGTCACTATATACGAACATAATGTACAACAGTTACCGCTTTGACAGTTACGACCGCAACACGGGCACAGACTCACAAATTTTCCGTAACAATGACGGATACGACTACTATCGCGGCGGCATCAACGGCACATACATGATGCAGATATTGGGCAAGCCGTTTCTGCTGTCGGCAGAGGTCGCCGTGGATGCGGACAAGCAGGCATTCGGCATGGTATCGGGCACACTGTCCGCCGTCATGGTCATAAAGAATACCCGGAAGACAAACATCAGCATCGGCATGGCGGGCATGACTCTCTACAACAAGATTCCAATAATGCCCATAGTGGCATACTGGCATAGGTTCGGAACGAAATGGAGCGTTGACATAACTATGCCGATCCAGTTCTACGTACGTTATGAGCCTTCATCAACGAACAGGTTTTCTGCTGGGGCTTCCATGGTTGCAGAACAGTTTTATATACAATCAGACATCACAGGAACAGAGAAGACGTATTTCTACAGCGATGCATTACTCCGTCCAGAACTGTGCTATGAATACATCATCAACCGCCATCTATACCTTGCAGCGCGCATAGGCGCATCAATGGTAATGAAGGGCGGGCTATACTCCAAATCACGCAAAGGCATTGACACCTATGACAGCAGCGGACATTCAACAGTGGAACCGCAAGTAAAACAAACACGCCAAATGCAGCCTTTCTTCAATATCGGCATATCTTACAGCCTGTTCTGACCGTCCTTCCGACAACTGCGTGTCTGACTGTAAAACAGCTCTGCACAGACATAGCATGAACATGCTCTGTAAAAGCTATGCAATTACCTTGCAAAAGGGGCACTTTTACATAGTAAAAAGGGCACTTTTACAATGTAATTGTGGCCTGTTTGCAGCGCCACTGTACACTCAGTACATAGTTGGAAGGCAAAAAAAGGGGAAGAGACTTGAAAGATGTGCGGGGGATGCCCACGGCTTTCAAGTCTTTTCCCTGACTTTGCATTTTCGTAATGATAGTGTGGTTGCCGCTGTTACGCTGGCAAGGCCGGCCCTGTTGTCAACAGGGATGGTTGTGGGGGTGCGGACTTAGTGTCAGAAGTGCAGTGTCTGGACGCTGTATGTCACCTCGCTTTTCTTCACCGGCATACCTGTGACGGGGGTTCCGTGACGTCTTTTCTTTTCCGGTTTCTTGTTGCCGACGACTCTGGGGGCATCATGCCTGATGTCGTCTTTTACCGTTTCCTGCTGCTGTGGAGCTTCTTTTTCCACTTCCTTGTTTGTCTTACCGAAACATACTGTTGTGCCAAGCACCATGAGTGTTACCATGCTGAATACAAAATTCTTCATCTTTTGTCCTCCTGTTTGTTTGTTATACATCTACATCAGAATCATTCTTTCTCTGATTGCTGGTGCAAAGTTACAGCAAATAAACGATGCATGGAACTTGTTTTCCCTAATCTGTACGTGGGAAATTCCTACCTTTCATGGGGAAAGCCCTATCCGGCTCAATATCCTGCACGGTACTTTCCCTCTTCCTTGTCGTCGAGCATGGAGAGGTAACTCTGGTATCGTGAGGCGGAAATATAATGGTCTTCCACGGCTTTGAGCACTGCGCACCCCGGTTCGTGGGTGTGGGTGCAGTCGGAAAAGCGACAGTCTTTAGAGAAGCGGAATATCTCCTTGAAGTAACTTGTCAGTTCTTCGGGTTCTATGTCAAATGTTCCGAAGCCGCGTATGCCTGGGGTATCGATAATCCAGGATGTCGGGGTCGGCTCTTTTTCTTCTGACGATAACGGAGAGAAGGGCAGCATCTCGCTGAAGGTGGTGGTGTGCATGCCTTGGTTATGGGCATCGCTTATCTCTGCCGTGCGCAGATTCGCACCTGGTATGAGGGTGTTGATGATGGTGGATTTGCCCACTCCACTGTTGCCACTGAACAGGGTTATCTTGCCGCGCAGCATTGTGTGCAACTCTTCCATGCCGCTACCGGTAGCGGCGGAGAGGGCAAGGCTTTTGTAGCCGATGGTGTCGTAGAGCGTGCGCATCATGTCAAGGTAGCGCAACTCTTGGTCGTCCAGCAGGTCGGTCTTGTTGAAAACCAGTACTACGGGTATGCGGTATGCTTCTGCTGATGCGAGAAAGCGGTCTATAAACGTGGTACTTGTCTCCGGATAGTTGACTGTAACGATGAGCATTGCCTGGTCAACGTTGGCAGCTATGATATGACTTTGCTTTGACAGGTTGGATGATTTGCGTATGACATAGTTGCGACGGTCTTCAATTTCTGTGATGAACGCGGTGGTTTCGTCGGTTTTCTTTATCTCCACCCTGTCGCCTACAGCAACAGGATTTGTGCTACGAATGCCTTTAAGGCGGAAGTTCCCCTTCACCTTACAGTCTATAGTAGCACCTTCATCGGTCAATACTGTGTACCAGTAGCCGGTGTTCTTTATTACAAGGCCTTTCAATTTCTGTTTTTAAGTTTTAAGTTGTGGATTATAAGTTTTAAGTTATTGTTTTCTCCTTAAACTCATAACCCACGACTTATAACCATTAACTATATTGTCATTATTTCCTTGTTCTTGTCTTCAAGGAGTGCTTCTATTTTGGCAATGAACTTGTCATGAATCTTTTGCAGACTCGTCTCCGCATCCTTTTCCACGTCTTCTGACAATCCGTCCTTTATGGCTTTCTTCAGTTTTTCCTTCAAATCGCCGCGCACATTGCGCACTTCCACTTTTGATTTCTCTGCTATCTTGCTGCATTGCTTTGCAAGTTCACGGCGTCGTTCCTCCGTAGGCTGCGGTATAGCAAGGCGTATGACCTCTCCATTGTTGTCGGGAGTGATGCCTACCCCTGAGTCCATTATGGCTTTTTCTATTTCACGTATAGCCTTCTTGTCCCACGGCTTGATGGCAATAGTGCGTGCATCGGGTGTAGTTACGTTGGCTACCTGGTTGAGAGGTACCGTCATGCCGTATGACTCTACCTTCACTCCGTCAAGAATAGCGACGTTGGCGCGTCCTGCACGGATGCGTGAGAGTTGCTCTTCAAGAAACATTGCCGCCATCTCCATGCGTTCTTCCGCATCTTGGAGTACTTCTTTTACTTCTATCATATAGTTTTTCTTTATTTGGTTTGCTTGGTCGTTTTGTCCGCAAATTTACTTATTATTTTCCATTCTGCAAAATTTTTGCGGCTAAATGTTTGCCGTATTAATTATTTCTTGTAATTTTGCAAAACAAAAGAACAGGCCTCTATGCAGAAAATCCTTACCTTATTTATATACGTCTTTATCCTTGTCTCATGTGCAGGCAGCGGCAACAATGCCACTGACGATGCCGGAAAGACAGTAGAGATGAGGTATGCCGAACTGTTGGCAATGCACGAGGGCGACGGTTTCATAAAGGTGGAGATACGCAACCCGTGGGACAGTACGGCAATACTGCACCGTTATGTTCTCGTGCCTGCAGACAGACAGTTGCCGAAAGGGCTGCCGGAAGGTGACATAGTGCGCATTCCATTGGCAAACACAGCCGTATATACGTCTGTACATTGCGGACTGATTGACGAACTGGGAGCGACGGATGCCATCAGGGGAGTATGCGACTTGCAGTACATATACCTGCCGGAAGTGCATAAAAGGGTAAGGGATGGCAGCATAACCGACCTTGGAAACAGCATGACACCCAACATAGAGAAACTGATAGACCTACAGCCTGACGCCATGTTCATATCACCATTTGAAAACAGTGGCTCGTATGGGAAGTTGGGAAAGCTGAAAATACCGATAATAGAGTGTGCGGACTATATGGAGACAAGCCCTATGGGGAGGGCGGAATGGATTAGGTTCTACGGCATTCTGTTAGGCAAGCGGCACGAGGCTGACAGCATATTCTCAGCCGTAGAGAAGAACTATAACGACATAAAGGATATGGCGGCAAGGCAGAAGGAACGTCCTACCGTAGTGACAGAGATGAAAATCGGCAGTACTTGGTACGTTGCCGGCAACAACAGTACAGTGGGAATACTTATAAAGGATGCCGGAGGAGACTACATATTCAAGGATGTAGCGTCAAAAGGTGCTGTGCCTTACAGTCCGGAACAGGTCTTTGTAAAGGCACAGAAAGCCGGATTCTGGTTAATAAAGTACAACCAGACCACCGACATGACGATGGAAGAACTAGCGGATGCATGGGCCTCCAACAGGTATCTGGAAGCATACAGAAACGGCAATGTATATGGATGCAATCTTGCAAAGACACGGTTCTACGAGGAAACGCCGTTCCATCCGGACATCATATTGGCCGAATATGCCAGCATCCTGCACCCCGGAATGGCGGGAAACAGAAGTCTGAGATATTACAAGAAATTACAACCCGCTATATAAAGACCGCACAATGCGCAACGGTATTACCATAAATGTCCTGCTGTTACTGGCCACCATCATGCTGGCAGTAGCCAACCTGCTGTTCGGTTCGGTAAGAATACCTGCCCAACAGGTGATGAGTGCCATAATGGGCATGGAGGTGGAGAAGGCAAGTTGGGCATATATAGTGACGGAATCGCGACTGCCGCAAACCATCACCGCCATGCTATGCGGCGCAAGTCTCGCCACTTCGGGCCTGTTGTTGCAGACCTCTTTCCGCAACCCTTTGGCCGGACCATCCATACTGGGCATAACAAACGGTGCCAGCCTTGGTGTAGCCTTGGTGATGTTACTATTCGGCGGAGTGGTGACAATGGGTGAGATGGGGGGCATTGACGGTGCAGGGGGCCTGCATATCGGCGGCATCCTCGCCATTACCACAGGTGCCTTTGTCGGTGCTGTGGTCGTAATAATGCTGTTGCTGGCTTTCAGCCACATGGTGGACAGTAACCTTATGCTGCTAATCATCGGCATAATGATAAGCTATCTCACCTCATCAGCCGTCTCTCTTCTGAACTTCTTCGCCAATTCCGAGAATGTTTATAATTATGTAATGTGGGGAATGGGCAGCTTCAGCGATGTCAGTCTCCAACAATTACCTTGGTTTTCCGCCATCAGCCTGTTCGGATTATGCCTTGCCGTACTGTTGGTAAAGCCGCTTAATGCCCTGCTTCTCGGCGACAACTACGCCCTGAACCTTGGTGTAAACATCCGCCGCACGCGGCAGTTGCTGCTACTTACCACAGGCATCCTGACTGCAATCAGCACCGCCTATTGCGGACCGGTGGCTTTCATTGGCCTCGCCGTGCCGCACATTGCACGTCTGCTGACAGGTGCAGCGAATCACACCACACTGCTTCCGGCAACCATTCTCAGCGGAGCATGTATCGCCCTGTTATGCAACATCATCTGCATACTGCCGGAAAACACTATCATTCCCATCAATGCCGTAACCCCAATATTCGGGGCTCCCGTTATACTTTATATTATAATGAGACGGCGGTAACCATTATTCCCACGCCTCGAAGTCTGCTTCCGCCTCCACTTTCCGTTCCACTTCATCAGGAAGAGCGGAGAAGAAATCAAGTCCTGTCAGCCGTTCCACATCGTCAACGGTATTGACATACGAAGCCATGGTCTTGTTGTTTGGCTCATTGCGGTAAACGAAACCTATGGCTTTCGGCTGGCCTTCCATACACAGAATGACCTTAAAGAATGCCTCCGGCACAACAATCCTGTTCTTCCCTATCGTCTTGTGCTTCTTGTTCAGCAGCAACGGCCCGCATACTATGTATATACCGCCATACTTCTGCGCCCATTTACGGCACCTTCCCTCCAGTTCGTTCCAGTCTCCCGCATTGAGATTGCGTAACTGCGGACAGCAGTTTGTGTACAGAAACGACTGTTTCTGTGTCTCCTCACTCCATTTATTGTCACCCGATGGACACATGTGGCCACGGTCATAGCCACTATTCACATAGTCATTGTTGGTTGCACGTGGTGCAGGTACATCCTCATCCTCGGCAAATGCAAATCCCTTACGACTGTAATTACCGTCTGTATGACCAGAAGAAAGATACCATGCCACCCACACCGGCAATCTGGTGGCGGGATTATAAGACAGTATATAGGCTGTACGATGTAACGGAATGAGACTGGAAGTGGATGCACTAAGGGCTGAACCTTGGCGGATGTCGGTACGCAGCAGGCTCAAATTCCCTTTATCCTTATCAGGATTAGGGCTTTTTGCAGATTGTTCCGCATACACATCATCATTGGCTGACGTCTGTCTTGCTATCACATCGCCAACGACAAGCGCTACGGCAACAAACAGAGTACCTAAAAAAATCCTTGTGGTTTTCTTCATGACTGAATGTATTTTTGTTTGGTTTTATAATATATCACATGTTGGGCAATACCACGTGCAAGCAGATAAGTACAGAAAGCGAGCCATAAAGCATGGTTGCCAAGGGCATGGCGGAACACGAAATAGACTCCGAAGAAGGCCACAGCACCACAGAAAGTCCCACAAAGCATACCCTTGGTATTGGTTACTCCGACAAAGACGCCATCCCAAACAAACGCCGCTATGCCACAGAAAGGAATGGCTATAGCCCACGGCAGGAACGCTTTCGCAGCTTCACGTATGGTCACATCATCCGTCAACAGACGCAGGAACGCCTCACCGCCAACAGCATACAGCAGTGTATAGACGGTTGTCAGGACCAATCCCCAGTACCATACACCCCTCAGGGCCAATTGAAAACGGCCACTGTCCCTTGCGCCATAATACCTTCCGCACAAAGCCTCAGCGGCAAAGGAGAAGCCATCCATCACGTATGTATAGAGAATAAAGAGTTGCATCAGCACGGAATTTACCGCAAGAATTATCGCTCCGCCCCTTGCTCCTGCTACAATAATATAAAGATTGACGGCGACAAGGAACAGCGTGCGGTAGAACAGAATGCGGTTTACAAGGAAAAAGCGTTTCATTTTCTCCAGTTTCACCGCGCCTCTCAAACACACGCCACGCCACAATGCGGCATATTTGACACGTAACATGACAAGTGCCATAACCACCCCACTCCATTGTGCCAGCAAAGTACCCAAGGCAACACCCTCTATCCGCATGCCAAGTTCATATACAAAAAAACAAGAAAGACCTATATTGACAATGTTCTGCGTTATGGATATTATCATTGTCAGCGTCGTATTCTGCATACCTACAAACCAGCCGGTGAAGGCATACAGTGCCAATGACGGCAGAGTTCCCCATATACATATATTATAATAGGTGTGAATAATAGGCATAAGGTGCATCTCCGGTTCAATGAGCCATATCGCAAGACGGAACAACGGCTGCTGCATCAACAACAGCAACATTGCCATAACGACGCACACCAACTGTGCCCGAAGCAGTATATGGCAGCATTCCCTAAAGTCATGTCCACCATTTGCAGTGGCTTCGCCATAACTTTGCGCCGTCATGCCTCCTGTACCAAAGCGAAGAAAAGCGAAAAGCCAGTATATGATGTTGAAAATCATAGAGCCAACGGCTATGGCTGCCATATATCCCGCATCGCCCATATGACCCGTAATGGCAACATCAACCAGTCCGAGAAGCGGCACGGTTATATTGGAAACTATGGATGGTAGAGCGAGATGCAGTATCTTTTTGTTCATAATATGAGGCTATTACAATGCAAAGGTACGGCTTTTTGATGAAAAAAGAGCCGGAAGTCAGTTTTTTTCACAAAATGTTTTGCCCATATAAAATCTTTTACGTACTTTTGTACGCAATATTTCATAAAGAAGTTACACCTTTAATTTCACACAAAGCCCCCGAAGATTGGGGTGCCCGAACATCGAATCATTAATCAAAAAAAACAATGATGGACTCTCAAGAGATGGCACAGCAGCCACAAGAAGCGGCTCAGGAGAAGCACATTTACACCTCCAAGGAGGATGTGATCGCCCGAGTGAAGGAACTGTCACAAGGTGAGGAAGAACCTACAAGAACCGAATTAGATCATCTTAAAACGGCTTTCTATTTTCTGTTGAACGCCGAACGTGACGCAGCACAGAAGGCTTACCTCGCAGGAGGAGGCGACCCTATGCAGTATGCAGTACTGCCTGACCTTGCAGAAGAGGAATTCAAAACGGGGATGAACGCCATAAAGGAGCGCCGGCAGCAGGCTATCGTAAAGCAGGAAGAGGAAAAACAGCAGAACCTGAAGCGCAAACAAGAGATACTGGAGCGCATAAAGGAGCTGACAACCACACCTGAAGAAGCAGCAAATGCCTTTCAAGAAGTAAAGCAACTACAGCAGGAATGGCGTGAAATAAAAACCATTCCAGCAGAAAACTCCACCGAACTGTGGAACACATATAAACTTGTACAAGAGCAGTTCTATGACCTTCTGAAAATGAATTTCGAAGCACGCGAATATGATTTCAAGAAGAACCTCGAAACGAAGACCGCATTATGCGAGGCTGCAGAAAAGCTGGCCGAAGAAGAAGATGTCATAAGTGCATTCCATAAATTACAGGAATTACACAACCAATACCGCGAAACAGGACCGGTAGCCAAAGAACTGCGTGAGGAAATATGGACACGTTTCAAGCAGGCAAGCACCGCTGTCAACCGCAAGCATGCAGCACACTACGAGGCTATCAGACTACAACAGGAGGAAAATCTCGCAAAGAAAAGCGAACTGTGTGACAAGGTTGAAATGATTTCAACAGCCGAATGCAAGAACACTGCCGACTGGGAGGCGAAGAGCAAAGAGATAATCGCACTGCAGGCTGAATGGAAGACCATTGGCTTTGCACCAAAGGCGATGAATGTAAAGATATTCGAGCGTTTCCGCACAGCCTGCGATCAGTTCTTTGTTGCCAAGAATGAATTCTTCTCTGAACTCCGGAACCGCTTTCAAGAGAATATCACAAAGAAAGAGGAACTGGTGCGCCAAGCTCAGGCTTTGCAGGACAGCACCGACTGGAAGCAGACCACAGAGAAGCTGGTACAGTTGCAGAAGGAATGGAAAACCATCGGTATGGTGCCACGCAAGACTGGCGACACTCTATGGAAAGAATTCCTCGCTGCCTGCGACAAGTTCTTTGAAGCACGTAATGCGGCTAATGCCGGTGAGCGTGGCGAGCAGCAGGAGAACATGAAAAAGAAGCAGGATGTAGTGGCAAGGCTCAAGGCTCTTTGTGAAGAAGAGGTTGATGACCTGCGACAGAAGATACAGACGCTGACAGAAGAGTACAATGCCATCGGTCACGTTCCTTTCAAGGAAAAGGACAAACTGTACGGAGAATACCACGAAATCCTTGATGTTCTGTACAAAAAGTTGAACAAGAACCGCACAGACCGCCGTCTCAACGCCTTCAAACAGGGAATAAAGGAAGTGGCAAAGCGGGGCGATAACGCCATTGACTCAGAGCGCATACGTCTACAACATCGTTATGAAGCGATGAAACAGGAACTTGCCAACTATGAGACAAACCTCAGTTTCCTATCCGCAAGCAGCAAAAAAGGCAACACCCTTATTGACGAGATGAACCGCAAGGCAGAGAAGTTGCGTGATGAACTGGAATTGATGAAGCAGAAAATCAAAGCGACAAAAGAATAATATGCCAAGTAGCTGTTCGTGGTTTTTGTCATTTGGTGATTGCTTACTCAAGCAAACACCACTGCATGGTGAGCGATTTGTCTGCACTGACAATCAGAAATTCCAACAAGAACTCATTATACAAATTAATCCGAAGCAACTACTTATGACATATTAACGTATATATACAGCAAAAAGGCTGGTTCTATTGTAGAACCAGCCTTTTTGCTGTATATATATGTTTACCCATAAATACGCTTCAACTTGTCTGTCACATGCAAGTTGGTCTTTCTGAATAAAACCATAATTGGGCAAAGCCGTACCAATAACATTAGCTAAAGAAGGAATAAAAGCCGTATCTATTGACAGACGGACAAGTGTCATCACATATAAGTCATTATTCCTTACATACGCCAAACGGATACAATCACCAAATCGTTTATATTACTTTTACTCATCACTATTCAGCCATACGTTCTCATTTTCCAAATGGACATCTAATTGTATCTGCCCATCACTTGCTGTGTATATTATGACTTTATCATTCAGTTCCATATCCCAATTCCATGAATAGTCTTAACATGTTTCCAACACCTGTTGCTACACCGTTATTTCGGCAGAGCCATAGCAACGGTGGTGATGCCTGTCATATATGACACAGAACTGTCCCGGCGCAACACCATGAATCGGTTCCTGCGCATGAACCATATAAACACCATCCATACCAAGTTCCAACGATGCAGGCAGATACTCCGGTGTGTGGCGTATCTTGATGCACACCTCCACACTGTCACCCGTTTTATGCAGGTGCTGTCCAGCCACAATCCCCTGCCCTTCCGTCGCATCCCAAGGATTACAGGTAAGGAAGTGCATGTTGTGTATAGGGAAATGCTGTTTGTATGCAGTATTCGGGTCATAGCCATTCGACACGAAGAGGATGTTCTTCTTGAGGTTTTTCTTCACCGCAAACCACGGTCCGCCACCAAAGCCGAGACCATGCCTCTGCCCTATCGTATGGAACCAAAGTCCTTTGTGCATCCCTATCTTCTTACCAGTCTCAATGTCTATCACCAATCCAGGGTTCTCTCCGAGGTAACGTCGCAGATAGTCATTATAGTTAATCTTGCCAAGAAAGCAGATACCCTGTGAATCTTTACGCCGCGCATTGACCAAGTGTTCACGCTCCGCAATCCGCCTTACCTCATCCTTCTGGTGATATCCGATAGGGAAAATGCTCTTTTTAAGTTGCCAGTCGAATAATTGTGCAAGGAAATCCGTCTGGTCTTTCACCGGATCAGGAGAGGTAACGAGCCATTTTCTACCCTCGCTGTCTATCTCTGTCTGAGCATAGTGCCCTGTGGCAATAAGGTCATACTCATACCCCCGCTTTTCATTAAACGCCCCAAACTTTATCAGTCTGTTACACATTACGTCAGGATTCGGAGTAAAGCCGCTACGTACCTTATCCATTGTGTACTTTGTCACATTGTCCCAATACTCCTTATGGCAGTCCACCACCTCCAGTTTCAGTCCGAAACGGCGCGCCACAGCGGCAGCCATCTCCATATCCTCCTCCGAAGTGCAGTCCCACTCCTCCTTTTCCTCTGGCCCTATCTTGATATAGAAGCAATCAGGCTTCAGCCCCATGGCACACAGTTCATACACTGCCACCGATGAGTCCACGCCACCAGAGAGCAGCACAGCTATTTTCTTGTCTTTCAGTTCTTCCGTCATAATTTTGCTATTATGAAATGTAAGTTATGGGTTTACTGTCATTGGTTGCAAGTAACAAACAGTATATATCGACAATAAGAACACTGTCTACTTACAATCAGCAACCCACAATCACCGTTTTTATTCAAAATGCCACACTCTCTCCCCTTTTCTTACGGTCATAGAAATCTGCCGTTGCAGTAAACATCGCATCACCACTTGAATTGAGTGCAGTCTCCACAGAATCCTGTATCACACCGATGATGATGCCAAACAATATTCGCACCATCAGGTGAATGTCCCGCCATGCCCTTACGATTGAAGACAATAAAGTAGTCATTTTCTAATAATTGTATAATATTATAAATCTGCACGTTACCATTAGCATTGCAAAAGGGGCACTTTTACCATGCGATTAAGGCACAATCACTTTGTAATAGTGCCCCTTTCGCAGTGTAATCCTGCCCCTTTTACAGCACACAGTCTTGCTGGCTGCAATAGTGGTGAAGCCGGAGAATGTCCCGGTCAGGTTACAATACTTATTTTTTCGTCATACGTATGCCCACCTTCATGCCGTCCATGGACTTCATAAGTGACGTAATGGTAGAGAGTTGTGACACGTTTGCCCCAATACCTTCAAAGAAAGTCTTGAGTTTTGTAATATCCATCACAATGACGAGTGTGCCGTTATCCAACTGCGGAGTGACCTTGCAAGGCGTTTTCTTTCCCTTGAACGTCAGGACCACATCACTACTTGAAACGGCATACGTGCCGGAAGCGATTTTCTTTCCACTGTGTGAAACATAGAAGGACTTGTCTGCTGCGAATGTCATGGTCATCTTTCCGCTTGTGATGCCTACCTTTGCAAGGTATGTCTGCAACTTGCTCTCAATCTGCTTTGATACCACCGAACTGGTAGCACTCTTGAGAGCGTTGCTGCTTGTGAACATAACTGCCGGTTCCCTGTACGCCCATGTACCTACAATCTGCGTGGAGGTAGGTATCAGTTTGCTGGAGATGATGCTGCCAATAGAAGACAATACGCTGTTGTCACTGTTTGTTGCGGCTGACTGTGCCTGTGACACCACGTTGTTGAGAATGTTGCTGAATTGTGCGTTTGCATTGTTTGCAATGCAGGCAAGTGCTATAACAAGCATTGCCTTAGAAATGAGTTGCTTCATTTTCCTTTTTGATTTATTTGTTTATTTCATCCGATACCATATTTGTAAGTTTCACAAACTCCTCGTGGGTAAGTTGCTCCGGACGCTTGGTCAGGAACTCCTGCTGAAAGAACTCCGGTGCCGGTTTGTTGGCATCCGTAAACATCTGCTTGAGGCTCACACGCAACATCTTGCGGCGCTGGTTGAAGACAGTCTTCACCAAACGGCGGAACTGCTGCCAGTCACAACCTAAATCTGTACGGCTGTTACGTGTCATCCTGATGACAGCGGACTTTACCTTCGGTGGCGGGTTGAACACATCCTCATCCACAGTGAACAGGTATTCCGTGTCATACCACGCCTGTATCAGCACAGAGAGAATGCCATAGGCCTTGTTTCCCGGCTGTGAGGCAATGCGGAGAGCCACCTCACGCTGTATCATACCGGTGCAACAAGGTATCAGTTCCTTGTTGTCAAGCATCTTGAAGAATATCTGTGAGGATATGTCATACGGATAATTACCCGTCAACACGAACTGTCTTCCACCGAAAACCTCATTGAGATCCATGCGAAGAAAATCGTCACCGATGATGCCTCCCTGCAATTTCGGGAACGTCTCCTGTAGATATGCAACAGACTCCCGGTCTATCTCTACACACTTGAACTCCCTGTCCTTGGGGTAGATATACTGTGTCATGACCCCCATTCCCGGTCCTATCTCAAGCACAGGAATGTCTGGATATGCGTCAACGGTGTCTGCTATACGTCTCGCTATGCCGAGATCGGTAAGGAAATGCTGTCCGAGGTTTTTCTTGGGACGTACTTGTTTCATTCTATTATGGATTTTTGAGTGTGGGTTGTAGGCATCAGGCCTTTTGGCATAACAATGGAGATGCAACATGAAGCCACAGCCACACAGCCAAAACATACCGGCCTTACGGCCCACAACCGTCAATATCATGGCAAAGGTACGACTATTTTACGGAAAAAAGGCATGGTTTTTGAAAAAAGCAATGCTTTTTTTGGTTATTTCGACTAATTGGTGTAATTTTGCGTCTGATTTGCAATCATTTGCCACCTTTTGTAACTTCAGAATGAAACAATATATCCGCAAAACCATCAACGTACTGTTGTCCATATTCTTGGGCGGCACTATACTGTATTGGATGTACCGCGGCTTCAATCTGGAGACGATGAAGAGTGTGCTGGAAAATGATGTTAACTGGTGGTGGATGCTGGCATCTTTCCCGTTCGGCATACTGGCACAGATGTTCAGAGGATGGCGTTGGAAACAGACGCTGGAGCCACTTGGCGAAAAGCCCCGAACCGCTACGTGCATCAATGCCATATTCATATCCTACGCAGCATCACTCATCATACCGCGCATAGGAGAATTTACACGCTGCGGCATACTGGCAAGAAAAGAGGGGACAAGTTTCTCCAAATCACTGGGGACAGTGGTAACGGAACGTGCAGTGGACTCATTGATAATACTGGTGATTACGGCTGTGGTACTGCTGCTGCAGATGCCGGTGTTCATTTCGTTCTTCACGAAGACGGGTACACGGATAGATGACCTAATGGGATTGTTCGGAATGTTTTCCAAGACAGGATACATAGTAACACTAATATGCGGTATAGCCACGCTGTTCGGATTCTACATATTCCGCAAGAAACTGGCTTTCTATGACAGGGTGAAGGCAACGGCGCAAGGACTGCGTGACGGCGTGATGTCGCTGCAAAGTGTCCGCAACGTACCGCTGTTCCTGTTCTACAGCATAGCCATCTGGGTAGCATATTTCCTGCATTATTATCTTACGTTCTTCTGCTTTGAAGCAACATCAGGATTGGGTTTGACATGTGCCCTGGTGACATTCATCGTTGGCTCCATAGCCGTACTTGTTCCTACGCCGAACGGTGCAGGCTCATGGCATTTCGCAGTAAAGACAATGATGATACTATACGGTGTGGCGGAGACCCCTGCCCTATATTTCGTCCTTGTGGTGCACAGCGTACAGACACTGCTCGTGGTACTGCTCGGCATTTACGGATGGATGATGACATCCTTGACAGAGAAAAGAAACTAAAACGAAACTGCAACACGCAAAAAAGATTATCATGACACAGAGTCCTGTTTTATTATTGGCCAAGAAGCACTGGCGAGACAAAAGCAGGCTTATACGTAATCATATCCGTACATTTCTCTTTTACGCTTTCTGCTTATATACTCCAACCATCGCATCTGCCCAGACCGAGCCACATACGGTGACGTCCCACCTTGACGAGGTGGAAGTGGTGTCGCGCCATACTTTTTCGGATGTGATACCATCACAAAGCCTTGGGGGTGAAGAACTGCAACGGCTGAACTCCCTGAACATTGCCGATGCTCTGAGATATTTCTCCGGGCTGCAGATAAAGGATTATGGCGGCGTAGGAGGAATAAAGACCGTAAACTTACGGTCAATGGGTTCGCAGCACCTCGGTGTGTACTATGACGGCATAGAACTGGGCAATGCGCAGAACGGACAGATAGACTTGGGGCAGTTCTCTCTTGACAACATAGAAGAGGTTACGCTGTACAACGGCCAGAAAAGTTCACTAATGCAGACGGCATCAGACTATGGCAACGCCGGAAGTGTATATATACGTACCCGCCAGCCATATTTCCTTGCAGGCGAAACGCATCATCTGAAAGGTAAGGTGAAATACGGACTTAGCAACATGCTGAACCTCGCGATGCTGTACGAGCAGCGTTTTTCTGACCGCGTAAACGGCTCATTCTCTCTTGGAACAATCACTTCTGACGGAAAATATGATTTCAGATATATGCGGAAGAACAACGATGGTTCTACTGCATACGACACAACGGCCGTAAGACAGAACGGTGACATACAGTCGCTGCGCCTTGAAGGAAACGTCAACGGGACATTCAACCGCGGAACATGGAGTGCGAAGGCTTACACATACCAGTCAAACAGGGGCATTCCCGGAGCAATAGTGAACAACGTGTGGCGCAGAGAGGAGAGGCAAGTTGATTCAAACACCTTCTTACAAGGGGCTTTCCAGATGGATGCCACAAACGCATACAGTTTCCGTATACTTGCAAAATACGCAAACTACTACACCCACTACCAGAACCGTGACACCACAACCATGCTGGTTGACAATAAATACCGCCAGCAGGAAGCGTACATCAGTTCCTCACACGCCCTGCAACTGCTGCCATGGCTCTCGTGTTCCATGGCATACGACATACGTTATTCCACACTGACAGCGGACACATACACTTGTCCTGAGCCGAAAAGGTGGACACACATGATCAGCATTGCCACGGCAGTGTCACTGAAGCATTTCTCCGCACAAGCGTCCATACTCTACACTTACGCCAAGGATACAGGCAAAAAGGCACAGGACGGCACTACGCCTGTGGGTACAGGCATGAGGGTTTCACGCGCCACGCCGGCACTGTTCTTTAATTTCCATCCACTGAACACACGCGACTTTTCCATACGCGGCTATGTGAAGAACAGTTTCAGAATGCCCACATTCAACGACCTGTATTATGCGGAAATGGGCAATTCAAACCTCTCGCCGGAAAAAGCGTTACAGTATGATTTAGGAATGCTGTTCGACAAGAAGAGCACTGGCTTCCTGAACAGTCTGCACCTGCAGATGGACGGCTACTATAATATGGTAACCGACAAACTGATAGCATACCCCAAAGGGCAACAGTTCCGATGGACCATGCTCAACCTTGGCAAGGTCCACATAACAGGCATTGACGCGGAAGCGGCAGTGAGGAAAGACATCGGCAAGATTGACGCTGGACTGCGGGTGCAATATACGTACCAGAAAGCCATTGACGTTACCAGCGAAGGAGCCTCGTTCTACAGACACCAGATTCCCTACATCCCGTTGCACAGCGGGTCGGTGGTATTCGATGCCGCATGGAGGGGGATGTCATTCACATACTCCTTCATTTATACAGGAGAACGTTATTCCCAACAGGAAAACATTGCAAGCAACCGCCTGCAGCCGTGGTACACGTCAGACATAGCACTGTCATACCGTATGCCGGCAGGGAAGAGCATGATACGTGCTACGATGGAGGTAAACAATGTATTCTCACAGGATTATGATGTCATACTGAACTATCCGATGCCAAAGCGCAACTTCGCCGTAAGCCTGGATATAGAACTATAACAAGATGAGTACAAAAAAAACAGCGGACTACCTGCTTATGGCCATTATGTGCCTCCTTGTGGTTGCCATACATTCATGCCGCAGCGATGAAGTCATAGCAAGCATGGAGGACAACGTTGTCGACAAGAACGATACATCTGCCGTAACGGACGGTGGTAAGGCCAAAGGCATGTATGTACTGTGCGAAGGAAACATGGGAGCCAACAAGGCGACTATAGACTATCTGGACCTGTCGAATGCTGACGGACAGGTGCATTACCAGCGCAACATATTCCCTTCACGCAACCCTTCCACGGTGAAAGAACTGGGCGACGTGGGCAATGACATACAGATTTACGGCTCAAGGCTGTGGATTGTAGTCAACTGTTCAAACAAGGTAGAGGTTTGCAGCGCTGATTCCTGTAAACGCATAGGACAGGTGAACATTCCGAACTGCCGATATGTAGTATTCGACGGTGGGTATGCTTACGTCTCTTCTTATGCAGGACCGGTGGAAATGGGGGCCACACAACTGGGACGTGTCTACAAAGTAGACACACTGACTTTACAGAAAGTGGATTCCGTGACAGTAGGACGTCAACCTGAAGAAATGGCCATCATAGGCAGGAATCTATACGTTGCGAACTCAGGCGGATACACGCCGGCGAACTATGACCGCACAGTAAGCGTAGTGAACCTGACAACAATGAGGGAAGAACGGAAAATCGACGTTGACATAAACCTGCACCGCATCAGAAAAGATGCCCTGAACCAACTATGGGTGACAAGCCGCGGGAATTACAACGGAAACGGATTGCGGTTGTACTATCTCAAAATGGACGGGAACGGACAGATGCAGGTGGGAGGAAAAGTGGATGTGCCGGTCAGTGAGATGTGCATAGTCGGGGACACCTTATATTATATAGGGGTGGCATACAGCAATTCCACACAGAGCAACACCACACGTATGGGATTGGTGAATGTGCGTTCACACGAGACGATAAGTACTGACATATTCTCCGCATCAGAAATAGCAGCAATGGAATTGCCTTACGGTATCATTGTCAACCCACAGACAAAGAATTTTTATCTGATGGATGCCAAGAACTATGTTTCCTCCGGAGAACTGTTACATTTCCATTCTGACGGCCGCTTCGCATGGCGGCAATGGACAGGTGACATCCCTTCAAAGGCTGTATTCGTTGCCTCTGGCTATACGGAAGAAAAACCTTACGTGCCTTCTTATGATGGGAACAACCCGTGGATAACGGCTGTAGACGAATATGTTCCGGCACCAGGACAATTTGTTAATACTATGCCACTGTACGAAAATGGTGATGACGCTACCACAATGGCAAGAAAATGTACGGAACAGATTGGCGGAGAGACACATGGAGAGGTGAGCCTTGGCGGATTCGGTGGATACATTACATTCCACTTTGACCATTCGGTGAAGAATGTCGCAGGGGAATATGACATGCAAATATATGGCAACGCCCACAGCGGAGGCAGCGAACCGGGCATAGTGATGGTGTCACAGGACACGAACAACAACGGCCTGCCTGACGACACGTGGTATGAACTGGCCGGTTCTGCCGACATTGACAGCATAGGGAAAGTGGCGTATGGCTATGAGATAACTTACACTTACGCTCCCATGTCTAATACTCCATGGACAGACAACAGCGCTGCCAGTGGGACAATAGACCGCAACTCATTTCACAATCAAGAGTATTTTCCTTTGTGGCTGACAGACAAGGACAACGGAAAACTGACCTTCCACGGCACACGCCTGCCACGAAACGCCCATGACAGTTCCGGAAACGGTTCACTATGGGTACTCGATGCCCTGAAATACGGCTATGCAGACAATGTACCCAACACAGATACAGACGGCTGCTCGTTCAACATTGACTGGGCAGTGAATCCCATTACACGCCAGCCTGTACACCTTGACTGTATCGACTTCGTACGCGTTTACTGTGCCATGAACCAGAAATGCGGCTGGATTGGCGAGACTTCAACCGAGATAACAGGCGCAAAGGATTTGCACAAATAAACGAAAGGAGGTACGGCTGTATCAAGAGACCGTACTATTCTAAATATTATTTTCGCCTTTTCGTTTTGTTAAATAAACATAAATATAAAGCATGCAGAACCGTCCAATAGTGCGTATGTCAATAATTATGTGTAATTTTGCAGACCGATTATTTGGGGCACTCTTAGAGTCCCGCGAGTGATGGTGTTAATAGCCGTACGTTTGGCCACGTCGGTGGTTAGTGAATCCGCACTCGAAAAAATGTTTTTTAGTAGTAATAAAATTATTAAAGTTTAGAATGAACACTTTAAGTTACAAGACAATCTCCGCCAACAAGGAGACTGCAAAGAAGGAGTGGGTCGTAATCGACGCTTCAGAGCAGGTAGTAGGCCGTCTCGCTTCAAAAGTGGCAAAGTTACTTCGCGGTAAGTACAAGCCAAACTTCACCCCTCACGTTGATTGTGGTGACAACGTAATCATTATCAATGCTGCAAAGATTGTTTTCACAGGTAAGAAGGAAACAGATAAGGTTTACACTCGTTATACAGGCTATCCAGGCGGACAGCGCTTTAACACACCAGCACAGCTCCGTCAGAAGAAGGATGGCGTGGACAAGATTTTGCGTCACGCTGTAAAGGGTATGTTGCCAAAAGGCCCACTCGGCCGTTCTATATTGGACAACCTTTACATCTATGAGGGCACAGAACATAAGCAAGAGGCACAGCAGCCTAAGCCTATTGACATCAATCAGTACAAATAATAATAGATATACATAAAATGGAAGTAATAAACGCAATCGGTCGTCGCAAGAGCGCTGTCGCTCGTGTATATCTCTCTGAGGGCACCGGCAAGATAACAATCAACAAGGTTGATCTCACACAGTATTTCCCATCTGCTATACTTCAGTACGTCGTTAAGCAGCCACTCGAACTTCTCGAAGTAATGGAGAAGTACGACATAAAGGCCAACCTTGACGGTGGCGGCTTCACAGGACAGAGCCAGGCTCTTCGTCTTGCCATAGCACGCGCGCTCGTAAAAATAGACGCAGAAGACAAGAAAAACCTCAGAAGCAATGGTTTCCTCACACGTGACTCACGTAAGGTTGAACGTAAAAAGCCAGGTCAGCCAAAGGCTCGCCGCCGCTTCCAGTTCTCTAAGCGTTAATCACAAGGAATCAGATTCTGTGCATATTATAGAATATCCGTATTCTGTAATATTGCGCAAATTGTTTAGCATCTAAACCTGCCAGACTCTATTCACCCCATTATTTATAATAGGTGTAGGCTACTTGCAGGCTGATTCTAACAAAAAAAAGAATTAAAAAGAAAGTAAACAAACCGGTCACTTGACAAGGCAGGAACAAGAATATGCCATGCCAGATGACCCCAAAACAAGAAAAGACAATGTCAAGAACTAATTTTGATCAATTACTTGAAGCTGGCTGTCACTTTGGCCACCTTCGTCGCAAGTGGAATCCTGCTATGGCTCCTTATATCTTTATGGAACGCAATGGCATCCATATCATTGACCTTCACAAAACAGTGGTCAAGATAGACGAGGCTTCAGAGGCACTGAAAAATATCGCAAAACAGGGTAAGAAAATCCTATTCGTCGCTACTAAAAAACAGGCCAAGGACGTAGTTGCCGAGAAGGCACAGAATGTCAATATGCCTTACATCAACGAGCGCTGGGCTGGTGGTATGCTCACCAACTTCCAGACAATACGTAAGGCTATCAAAAAAATGGCGAACATCGACAAACTTACTGCTGACGGTACATACAGTAATCTCTCAAAACGTGAACTCCTTCAGATTTCACGCCAGCGTGCCAAGTTGGAGAAGAACCTCGGTTCAATAGTTGATCTGACACGTCTTCCTTCTGCAATCTTCGTAGTTGACGTAGAAAAGGAAAACATTGCTGTAAAAGAGGCACAGCGTCTCGGCATACCTGTATTCGGTATCGTTGACACTAATGCTGACCCTAACAAGGTGGATTTCGCTATTCCTGCAAATGATGACGCAAAGGATTCAGTTGAGGTAATACTCGCTGCTTGCTGCGATGCCATCAACGAGGGACTACAAGAGCGCAAAGTAGAGAAAGCCGACGAAAAGGCCGCTACACAACAGGAAGATCAGCCTAAGACTGCTGAATAAGGTTTATAACAATATTTCGTAAAACTAAAAAAACAGTTTACATACAATGGCTATAACAATGGAAAACATCAAGACCCTACGCGCCATGACAGGTGCAGGGTTGGCTGATGTAAAGAAGGCTCTGACAGAGGCTGACGGAGACATGGAGCGCGCTAAAGAGATTCTGCGTGAGCGTGGTCAGGCTATTGCTGCAAAGCGCAGTGACCGTGAGACATCTAACGGTTGCGTATTGGCAAAGGCTGACAACGATTTCGCTGCAATAATCGCTTTGAAGTGCGAAACTGACTTCGTTGCTAATGGAGCAGACTATATTGCACTGACACAGGACATTCTTAATGCTGCTGTTGCAGCAAAGGCTAAAGATATTGAGGCTGTAAAGGAACTTACACTCACATCCAAGGGCCAGACTGTTGCTGCTGCCATAACAGAACGTTCTGGCGTTACTGGTGAAAAAATGGAACTTGACGGTTACCTTTTCATTGAAGGTGGCAACGTTTCCGTTTACAACCACATGAACAAGAATGTACTCTGCACAATGGTTCAGACAAACAAGCCAGCAGAAGAACAGGCACATGCTATTGCAATGCAGGTGGCTGCAATGAAGCCGGTAGCTCTCAATCCGGAGTCTGTTTCCCAGTCTATCAAAGACGAAGAAATAAAGGTTGCTATTGAGAAGACAAAACAAGAGCAGGTACAAAAAGCTGTTGAGAACGCACTTAAAAAGGCTGGCATCAACCCTGCACACGTTGACTCTGAAGATCACATGAAGTCTAATATGGACAAAGGCTGGATTACTGCTGAAGATGTAGAGAAGGCTAAGGGTATCATAGCAACTGTTTCTGCTGAGAAAGCAGCAAATCTTCCTGAGGCAATGATACAGAACATTGCCAAGGGTCGTCTAAACAAGTTCTTCAAAGAGTCTTGTCTCTTGAATCAGGAGTTCATACAGGACAGCAAGATGTCTGTTGCTGAATATCTGAAATCAACAGACAAGGAATTGACTGTGGTTAATTTCAAACGTTTCTCTCTGCAGGCTGACTAAACGTCTGGAAAAAACCGGCTAAACGGAATGCTTGCATTCACAACCACCGGAGATTAACAGTAAACAAGTTAAGACACTTTATAACAACAGAGCGTCAGTGCCTTGTAGGCGCTGACGCTATTGTTTTTTTCGCCAATGAAGATTTTTGCAGTGGGTATGAACTATGCCCAACACAATAAAGAGATAAAATCTGCGTTATTACAACAGGGTGTAGGCTCCAGTGATGATGACAGGCAACGTGACCCGGTGATATTCACTAAGGCGGATTCGTCACTTCTTAAGGATGGAAAGCCATTCTTCATACCCGACCATCTCGGCAGGATAGATTATGAGACAGAAGTGGTTATACGTATCTCACGACTGGGGAAAAGCATTCCAGAACAGTTTGCGCACCGCTATTATGATGCCGTAACAGTGGGAATAGACTTCACCGCACGCGACCTTCAGAAGCGTTTGCGCTCAGAAGGCCAGCCATGGGAAATATCAAAAGGCTTTGATGGTGCTGCCGTAATAGGCGAATGGATAAGCAAAGACCATTTCCTTAATGTACAAGGATTACACTTCGCCCTTGATATCAATGGAGAACGCAAACAGGAAGGCTGTACAAGTGACATGCTCTCCAGTGTTGACCGCCTCATAGCCTACATTTCAACATTCTTCACTCTGAAGACAGGTGACATGCTATACACCGGTACTCCCGTCGGCGTAGGGCCGGTAAAGATAGATGACCACCTTGAAGGTTACCTTGAAGGAAATAAGGTACTGGATTTCTGGTGTCGTTAAAACATAAGAAACAAGTATTCATCTGTAAATAAAAACGTACATAACAAGGCTAAAAGCGTATATTATAACAATGCTAAAGAAGTTTATCATAACAGGTTTGGCAATACTGCCACTGATGAATGCAACAACATCAGCCCAGAACTTTGTTGACCTCACATCCTCACAGATGCGGATTGATACTGTATTGCCTACAATCTCACACTTCATTGCATTACCCAAGGGCTATCAAGACTCACTATACTCCGTTCAGTTGCAATACCCGGAATACACACCCTTAACCCGCAAACAGAGAAAAACATATAAGTCTCTCACCGGAACTAAAACGGCTCCATCCACTCCACTGATAGACCTCACGACATTTAATGAGCGTAAGAACGGCATACTCAAAATAGAATTCAACCCTATCGTGACGCATGATGACCGTCTTTGTTTTCTCAGTTCCTTCCTTCCGACACTTGTTTCCAGCGCAGTGACCACTTCTCGTACCCGTGCCACCTCAACAGAAACGGCTCGGGTATATGCTGATAACTCCGTACTGCGTGAAGGATCATGGGCGAAAATACGCATATCTTCAACAGGAATACAACGACTTACAGCAGATGTCATACGTCAAGCAGGCTTCACAGACCTCTCCAAAGTCAAGATATATGGTTACGGTGGTGCCATGATCCCCGACAAACTGACTCAGGACTACCTCCGCGAACACGACGATTTGCAGGAGATTGCCACTTGCACAGTAGGCGGTGTGAAATATTTTTACGGTCAAGGTCCTGTCTCATGGAATACGAACACTGCTACCAGACGCAACCGAAACTTCTATTCCGACTATGGTTACTATTTCATTACCACTGGTTCAGACACGCCATTGACCTGCACAGAGGAAGAATTGCTACAACAAGTGAGCAGTTCCACCTATGCACATCATTATCTTTATGAGAACGATAAATATGCCTGGGCGGAAATCGGACGCAACCTATTTGATGCGACAGAAATCACATCAAGCAAGCCCATGACTGTCAATGCAGTCATTCCAGCAGGCAATACCACCGCAAACATACAGGTAGCTGTATCTGCGGGGGCTGATGCATCATTCTATGTTACATGCGGTACACAGGAAGCCCTGTCCTCACTGACATTTGGTGACTATGATAAAGTCAAGGTCATCACAAAGTCTTTCACTGTTACAGACCTCGCATCATATCCAAAAGACGAGAACGGAGCGACATTGTACCCTATCACAATACAGCCTTCCGATGCGTCAACAGTACTTAGACTTGACTATGTGTCAGCCTATTTCTCTACCCCTACAACGCCGGCTGGCCTGGCTTCTGGCAGTTATCCCACAGCACAATACTGCAACAACATAACCAACCAGAACCATCATGCCGACACTAACGCTGACCTTGTGATAATAATACCCACATCGCAGGCTCTAAAAGAGCAGGCGGAACGTCTTGCAGAATGCCACCGCAAATACGATGGCCTATCCGTCCGTATCGTTCCAGCAGATGAACTCTACAATGAATTTTCCAGTGGCACACCCGATATGGCAGCCTACCGCAGATACCTAAAGATGTTTTATGATAAGGCAAACAGTGATGCTGACATGCCGAAACACGTACTTCTATTCGGTGATGCGATGTGGGACAACCGCATGATTACACTGCCGTCTTCCATATATTCCCCTGACGACTACCTGCTATGCTATGAAACGGAAGACTCATACAGCACCACCACAAGCATAGCAGCCGATGACTACATCAGTGTATTACAGGATAACAAGATGATTCACACTGACAACAACACCGGACAAGGCAATTCACTGTATTTTGACATTGCCGTAGGCCGCATACCTGTTGTAAAAAGCGGAGAGGCAAAGAACGTCGTTGACAAGATACTGCACTACATAACCGCCACACCTTCCGGCTCTTGGCAGAATGACATTATGTTCATGGGCGATGACGGCGATAATAACAGCCACATGATCAACATTAATGACAATGCTGACAAGGTAATGCAGGACTCGCCAGGATATAACATCAAGAAAGTGATGCTCGATGCTTTCGAACTGAACAGTTCCGCTTCAGGTGACACTTATCCTGACGCTACAATGGCCGTAAAGAAACAACAGAACGATGGCGCACTGATAATGAACTATGGTGGTCATGCCTCTTGGGTGCTACTATCACACGAAAAGCTTCTACTATTATCTGACTTCGCCAACTTCAAAGGCTCAAACTATTCGCTTTGGTTTACCGCAGGATGTGAAACCGTACCATTTGACGGCACGACAACAACCCTCGGAGAGACTGCATTACTCAACTCCTCAGGCGGTGCTGTTGCCTTCATCGGAACTGTAAGAACCGTATATGAAGACCGAAACACTAAAATAGACAAGGCTTTCATGAGCCACGTACTCAAATATGACTCAAACAGCAACCCTCTGAGTATAGGCGAAGCAATGCGACTTGCCAAGAATGACCTTGTAACCGGACAGACCAGCGTGGGCACAGACTACACAATCAACAAGCACCACTACACAATCATAGGTGATCCGGCAATGCGACTCGCCCTCCCCAAGCACATAGCCACAATAGACTATATCAACGAAACGCCCACCAGCAAGATTGATACAATCAAAGGTAACAGCATAGTTAATGTACGGGGACATATCAAGAACTTCAGCAACGAGCCTGTATCCACCTTCAACGGCACAGCCAACATTCTCATCAGAGACAGCAAGCAAACCGTATTCTGCCGAGGAAACCACAATGAAGGAAAGGACTTCTTTACATACACAGACCATACCAGCACCCTATATAAAGGTACTTGCGCCGTTACAAACGGCCAATTCGCATTCTCTTTCAAGGTACCACGAGACATATATGACGACGGCGAGCAAGGACTTATCACCATTTATGCCATAGATAAAACTAACCGTATGGCAGCAAATGGAGAATGTGACAGCTTCACAGCACAAGGATGGGAAGATACCGCCAACGATTCTATAGGCCCGTCCATCTATGCTTACCTTAACAGTCCGTCATTCTCAGACGGAGATGCAGTAGGACGGACTCCGTTCTTCGTTGCAGAGATAGCAGACAAAGATGGCATCAACGCCACAAGTTCATCATTAGGGCACGACATGGAACTCACAATCGACAACGATGCGTCCATGACTTACCCACTGACCGATAATTTCCTGTTCGATACCAACAGTTACACCAACGGCCAGACATACTATGTTCTCCCGTCACTAACCCCTGGAAACCACAGCCTATCATTCAAAGCATGGGACCTCTTAGGCAATGCTAACACCGTATCACTCAGATTCCGTGTAGTGAAAGGTATGCAACCGGAAATATCAAATGTATCAGTATCACCTAATCCAGTAACTGATACCGCAACATTCCGCGTCACCCACGACATGCAGGGCAGTGAGGCTAACATATACATAGACATCATTGACCCATCAGGCAGGGTTGTAGAAATACTGCAGTGGAACGATACATTCTCCGAAACAGACCCTACCACCACCTATACATGGACCCCAAGCGGCATCTCACGTGGCCTATACCTATACCGAGTGCGCATCACCTGTGACGGCAGTGACTTCGTGTCAAAGACGAACAAACTAATAATAGCAAAATAAAACCAAACAATATGAAAAGACTACTGACAGCAACAATGATGCTGTACTTCTGTGCCACAACGGCAATGGCAGACGACAGCCAGTACAGCCAATTCAATCCGATACATACAGCCATTGTGTCACAGACCATAACACCTGATGCACGTGCCGGAGGTATGGGCGAAGTAGGTGCCGCCACCGACCCTGACGTAGCATCACAATACTGGAACCCTGCCAAATACCCGTTCTGTGTATCCCGCGCAGGTGTCACAATGGGCTACACACCATGGCTCCGTCAATTGGTTAACGACATGAACATAGCCAACCTCACGGGCTATTACCGCATAGGAGACTACAGTGCCGTATCCGCATCATTGCACTATTTCTCACTCGGTGAAGTCTATACCAACTTCCCGGAAGACGGAAACACGTCCTCCACTGAGTCTACCACCATCAAGCCTTATGAAATGTCATTTGACGTTGCATACTCACTCATGCTAAGCGAACAATTCTCCATTGCCGCCGGCGTGCGCCTGTTGCTTTCCGATATGTCATACACCACCACAGAAGAGTCTTCAGCTGCGACCGCCTTCGCTGCCGACCTCGCCTGCTATTACCAGAACTATGTAAATATAGGGCAACGTGAATGCCAACTCGGACTTGGTTTCTACCTACGCAACATCGGTTCCAAGATTACATTCGGAGGCAGTGACCGCTCTGAATTCATACCTACAAACATGCGTCTCGGTGCCTCTCTCATGATACCGGTAAACGAATATAACCGCTTTACCATAGCCGCTGACGCAAACAAACTACTCGTACCGACATACCCGAAGAAACGTGACGACGAGACTTCTGCTGACTATGACACACGCCTTCAAAGCGACTACTACGATTTGGGCAGCATCTCAGGTATGTTCAAGAGTTTCTCTGATGCTCCAAACGGCTTCAAGGAAGAACTGGAAGAGATACAGTGGAGCATAGGTGCAGAATACACTTACAACGACCGTTTCAGCCTTCGTGCCGGTTATCATCATGAATCAGAAAACAAAGGTAACCGTAAATACTTCACCGTCGGTGCAGGATTCCGCATGAGTGCATTCTCCCTTGATGCCGGTTATGTCATAGCAACAGCAAAGTCAAACCCTCTTGACCAAACACTACGCTTCTCACTCAACTTCGACGTCGACGGAATAAAGGATATTTTCGGCAGGAAGTAACGGATTCCCCATCCCTTCCATCATCATAAAAGAAGGACATCTGACAAACATATACAAGGCTGGCACAACCGGATTCATCACCGTTGTGCCAGCCTTGTCTGTTTTTTCCATGCGAGAATGGAGACACATAGAAAATAACAATCTACCATAAAACAAAAGAATTGTGGTTATCTGCCAGCGACTTTACAATCCTTCGCTAAAACGAAGTATTGCAACACTTTCGGCAAGTAACCACAATTTCCTTTACTTGAAATTCTATTCTCTATTTCTATACCAAATGTGCGATAAGATCTTCACGCTCTCCCTCAAGATAATCAATTACCGGTATTTCAACCATTGTGTAGCATCCCGGCTTCTGACGCATTGATGCGCGGGCAACATTGACAAGAACCTGTGCCGTAAGGGCAGGGTTGTTAATCTTCATGTTGAACTCTATCATCTGGTTGTGAGTCTTTCCACTTACCCCCTTGCGTACAAGATGCACCCCATGACCGACATCATTGAGGTCATCAACGCATGGCACTTGGAACACGTGTGTCTCATCACTGGCGAAATACGGGTCAGCCTTTATGGCAGCCGTTACCTTTTCCAGTTCGGCACCTTCTTCCAATTCTACATAAACCATACGACGGTGTATCCCCTCACCGACAGGTATTGTCATAGAGAGAGCATCCTTTACACCTTCTTTTGAACGGGCACATACAGAGTGTCCCATTGAACGTCCTGGACCAAAGTTTGTATATGACAAGCCTTTTGGAGCAAGACTCTGCATCAGTGTACGCACAACAGAGTCTGAACCCGGGTCCCATCCGGCGGAGATAACAGCCACAGCATCATGCTTCTTGCATATAGGCATAAGTGCACGACGATAATCTATGATAGACGTATGTATGTCAAAAGAATCAACAGTGTTTATCCCCATAGCGAGAATCTTCTCCGCATACTCCTGACAAGAACGTGTCGGGGTAGCAAGTATTGCGACATCAACGTCCTTAAGTTCCGTAATATCTTTGACAACGTCATACGATGCCAGTTCGGCAGGCTTGTTTTCCGCCCCATTGCGGCGTACTATGCCCGCAATTTCAAAGTCTTTGGAAGCCTCAAGAGCCTCAATCGTGAATTTGCCGATGTTGCCGTATCCCACTACGGCTGCTCTAATCTTTTTCATTTTGTTTGGTTGTTGTTGTTTGTTTGTTTATGTTATTGTATAGCCTTTCAGTCATTTGGCTGCCTTAATGATATTGAAATACAATACGAACAACCTATTTCCCTAATGGCCATACAATTGTTTCTAATTCTTGAAACTATGTATAGGGGCAGGTATACGTCCTCCCCTGTTGACAAGGCGGTCACACGAGAAAGTGTTTACCGGCATTATCGGAGCGTACCCCAACAGCCCTCCGAACTCCACTGTGTCGCCTACATTCTTGCCTATCACAGGTATTATACGCACAGCTGTGGTCTTCTGGTTTATCATACCTATTGCACTCTCATCGGATATGATACCTGCAATAGTTGTGGCTGGTACATTTCCCGGTATGGCTATCATATCCAGTCCCACAGAACATACGCATGTCATTGCCTCCAATTTCTCTATTGTCAACGCTCCGGCAATGACAGCATCAATCATTCCCTGGTCTTCTGACACAGGTATGAATGCTCCAGACAGCCCGCCTACATAGGAGGAGGCCATTACCCCACCCTTCTTCACCTGATCATTAAGCAAAGCCAATGCAGCAGTCGTACCGGGAGCACCTACACGGTCAACGCCGATACACTGCAGGATATCCGCTACAGAATCGCCGATGGCAGGCGTTGGGGCAAGTGAAAGGTCTATTATGCCGAACGGAATGCCCAGACGCCTTGAGGCCTCTTGCGCTACAAGCTGTCCGACACGCGTAATCTTGAAAGCCGTTTTCTTTATAGTTTCGCAGAGAACCTCAAAGTTTGCCAGCCCTTGTCCTACTACAGGATTTGCCTCCGCGTGTTTGTCCATCTGCTCAAGGGCATACTTCACCACACCAGGGCCTGAGACTCCGACATTGATTATGGCGTCAGCCTCACTCACACCATGGAATGCTCCCGCCATAAACGGGTTGTCATCAGGGGCATTGCACAATACTACGAGTTTGGCACAACCCAACGAATCCTGTTCTTTTGTATATTCGGCAGTCTGCAATATGATGTCTCCCATGAGACGTACAGCATCCATATTGATGCCGGTCTTTGTAGAGCCGACGTTTACACTTGAGCAAATACGTTCGGTTTCAGCCAAAGCCTGTGGTATAGAACGTATGAGGAGTTCATCGCTTGTCGTCATGCCCTTTGACACAATGGCACTGTATCCGCCTAAAAAATTGACACCAACCTCCTTCGCAGCCTTGTCAAGTGTCTTGGCAATGACTACATAATCCGCAGGAATCTTACAGCAGGCAGAACCAACAAGTGATATAGGTGTAATGGAGATACGCTTGTTTACTATGGGTATAGCAAATTCCTTGCTTATCTCTTCACCTGTCTTGACAAGGTCATGTGCCAATGTCGTAATCTTATTGTAAATCTTTTCGCACGTTGCCTCCAAGGATTTGTCAGCACAGTCCAACAGACTTATGCCCATCGTTATTGTCCGGACGTCAAGATTCTCATGCTCAATCATATTGTTTGTCTCGAGCACTTCATATATGTTTATCATATCTTTGGATGAATGAATGGGGTTTATATACGGTGCATCTTGTCGAAGATGTCCTCCAACTGGCACTTCACCTGCACTCCCATGCCCTGTCCAATAGCCCCAAGGTCTGTGGCTACCTGTTCAAAAGCGGTATTGCAGCGTGACATATCCACTATCATCATCATATTGAAATAATCCTGTACGATGGTCTGTGATATATCGAGAATGTTTATCTGACCATCAGCAAGGTACATACACACCTTGGCTATGATGCCTACAGTATCCTTACCGACTACGGTTATAATTGCGCGTGTCATTGTTATGTTTTGTTTTATATTATATTCGTTTTCTTGTTCTTTACAGATACAATATCTTTGCAAAGGTAAGAAAAACTACTGATATCACCAAATTATTTTTCTAAAAACTCTTTGCAGGCACCTTCACACCCTTTATGCCACCGACATACACGAGGAGTATCACATTCATCAGCAGCGCATACATTATGGCAGGTATGGCAATCTCACCATTATTGAAGACGAATGGGCTTGAAGCCACCGCTATTGCCTGGGCTGCATTCTGCATCCCCACTTCAATGACAATGGTGCGCCGTTCCTTTTGGTTCAGTCTGCAAGCCCTGCTGCCACAGTAGGCTACGAAAACAGAAAACACAATCAGCAGTGTAGTGCACAGACCGAGAGTGGTAAAATTCTCCATTATCGTCTCTCTGTGCTGTATGAAGAACAGGCCTGCCAAAAGCATCAGAGCCGGGAAGGCGAACTTCGACAGTATCTTGTCCAGACGTTCCGCCACATTGTTACAGTATTTTCTGACCAATAAACCGGCCACTATGGGCACAAGCATAGTGGCAATATTCTGCATAAACAGATTTCCCATTGGCAGTTGCACCCCGACAGTCTCTCCGGCCATAATGGCAGTGTGGTGCATTATCACCGGTATTGTAGCAAGAGTAATCACAGAACTCAATGCCGTCAACGACACTGACAACGCCACATCGCCCTTGGCCAGCATAGAGAATATGTTGCTTGAGGAACCTCCCGGACAGCAGGCTATCAGCATCATACCGATAAATAAATAAGGTGGCAGTGCAAAAACGGTGGCAAGAGCGCAGGCTACAGCCGGCAGTATGAGCAGTTGTCCACACAAGCCAACGAAGACAGCACGTGGCCGTTTAGCTATAAGAAGAAAATCCTGAGGCCGCAGTGTAAGACCAAGGTCAAACATCAGCAGTGCCAGGATTGGCAAAACTATTAAGAGGGTGTTCATTTCTTATGGTTTTACATTACCGGACGCGGCTTTCAGGTTTGCAGAACCATCTGATTGCTTATCAGAAAATCCAACGAACCTGAAAGCCGCTGTCCATAATGATTATATTGTATGCGCCGAACTGCCGTCAAAGCAGTGTGTGCAGACCTTGCATTTAGGAAGCCCTATGGCTTTTATTATGGTGTCAATCTTTGTAAACTTCAACGAATCAAGGTTCAACCGCTTCGCTATTTCAGTCACCATTGCCTTATATTCGGGTGAATCCGTAGTAGCATACACCTTCAACCGTTCCTCAGGGATGGTGACAGACTTAACCTTGTCTGCATCGTCAAGCATGGTAGCATGGTCTGACTGTGTCTCAAAGTCAAATATCACACGACGTGTTATCAGTTCCAGTTCACTTTTCGAAGCGGAAAAGTTTATGAAAGGACATCCCCAAATCAGTGGCGGACAGGCTATGCGCATGTGCACTTCCTTTGCTCCGAGGTTCTTCAGCACCTTGGTGTTCTCCCTCAGTTGCGTACCACGTACTATGGAATCATCACAGAACAAGCATCTCTTACCTTTCAGCATAGACTGGTTCGGTATCAGCTTCATCTTCGCAACAAGGTTTCTCATCTCCTGATTGGCAGGCATAAAACTACGTGGCCACGTTGGTGTGTACTTTGAGATGCCACGTTGGTAAGGCACTTTGTGCCCGGCAGCATAACCTGTTGCCATTCCAACGCCAGAGTCCGGTATTCCTCCTGCGCTGTCAACCTCCGTATCATCCTCTTCACCCATAACGCGACCGGTCTCATAACGCACCTCCTCAACGTTCCTTCCCTCATAGAAGGATGTCGGGAAACCATAGTAAATCCATAGGAACGAGCAAACCTGCATGTGTTCTTCTGCCTTACGCAGTACCTCCATGCCATCGGCATGCAGACGTACTATTTCTCCCGGGCCGACGTAATGAAGCACCTCATAGTCAAGATTAGGGAATGCGGTGGATTCTGATGTAGCCGCCATCGCACCATCCTTCTTGCCTATTATGATTGGTGTCCTGCCCCAAAAGTCACGTGCTGCGATTATGCCATCTTCTGTCAACAGAAGCATGGAGCAAGACCCTTTCACCGTCTTGAATACATATTCTATGCCTTCTACAAAGTTTTTACCCTTGAGAATAAGCAAACCGACAAGTTCAGTAGGGTTAATCTTGCCAGAAGAAAACTCTGACAGGTGCATATTCTCACTAAGCAACTGCTGCGCTATCTCCTCTTCATTATTTATTTTGGCCACCGTCACCAGCGCGAATCTGCCGAGGTGTGAGTTGTAGAGCATAGGCTGCGCATCGGTATCGCTGATTATTCCTATGCCGCTTGTGCCGTCAAACTTATCCAATTCGTCCTCAAAGCGAGTACGAAAATAACTATTTTCCAGTTTATGGATACGACGCGTAAAGCCTGTTTCCTTATTGTACGTAGCCATACCACCACGGCGAGTGCCAAGGTGCGACTGGTAATCTGTGCCATAAAACAGGTCTGTTACGCATTTCTTGTGTGAAATGGTTCCGAAAAAGCCTCCCATCGTGTGTGTTGTTAGTAGTCTGGTCGTTTAGTGGTTTGATTCTTGCCGCATGACTAAAACACTAAACGACCGAACCTCCAAACAACCAGATGACTTTATCCGTATATGATTTTACCGTTCTCGTCAGTATTCTCCGCTACAAAACTCTTGTTATACTGCGTCATGCTGCGGAGTGACATTCCCATGTTGGAGAAACCGCCATCGTGGAATAGCGTCTGCATTGTAACCTTCTTCGTAAGGTCCGAGAACATCACCATGCAGTAGTCGGCACATTCGTCTGCCGAGGCATTGCCAAGTGGCGACATACGGTCTGCGTAGTCCAGCATACCGTCAAATCCCTTTATGCCGGAACCGGCGGTTGTCATTGTCGGTGACTGTGAGATACAGTTCACGCGGACACCCTTTTCGCGTCCATATATATAACCGAAACTGCGTGCTATGGATTCCAGCAGGGCCTTGGCGTCAGCCATATCATTGTAACCGAAGAAAGTCCTGTGGCTTGCCACGTAGGTAAGGGCAAGGATAGAGCCTCCGTCAGAGATGGCATCAAGTTTCTTTGCCGCCTGAATCATCTTGTGGAAAGAAATGGCCGAAATGTCAAGAGTCTTGTCAAGGAAACCATAGTCAAGGTCATCGTAAGTACGCTTCTTACGCATATTGACAGACATGGCGCATGAATGCAGCACGAAATCAATCTTGCCGCCCAATGCCTTCTGTGCCTCTACAAACAGATTTTCAAGGTCTGCCACGTTGGTAGCATCAGCAGGGATAATGACAGCATTGGTCTTCTTTGCCAATTCGTCAATTGTTCCCATACGGCAGGCTACGGCTGTGTTTGTCAGTGCTATCTGGGCACCCTCTTCCACTGCGCGTTCTGCCACCTTCCATGCTATAGACTGGTCATTGAGTGCACCGAAGATGATGCCTCTCTTGCCTTTTAATAAATTGTAAGCCATTTGTTAGTTGTTTAGTTGCTTAGTGGTTTGGCTGTTGCGTTGTTTGGCGTTTTTGTCAATGGCAGCACCGTTATGACAGGCTAACCAAACAACCAAACGGATAAACAGGCAAACAACTAAATACGTTTTCTGATTGTAAAATTCAGTTGCAAAGTTACAAATATCATGTGATATATGCAATAAAAAAGAAGAAAAAACGACAATTACGATAAAATCTCATTACATTTACAATGTATAAAGAAAAAAAATGTTACCTTTGAGCATTGAAAATGACAGACTGCCGCATAATAGATGACTTTGCTGCCGGTAGTGACGACCTGGCAACGCTAATCCTCTCCCTGCCACAGTGGCGGCGTGAGGCAGCATTGCGGTACAAGTTCGAGAAAGGGCGCAGGGAGTGTTGTCTGTCATATCTTCTGTTATGTGACATCCTACGGGAGAAGTTCAACACCACGCGGCAACCGTTTTTTGAAACCGGGGAGCATGGCAAGCCGGAACTGTCTTTCGACAATGACACCGTAGAAGGCAAGGCAAGTGCGGACGGAAATGGGCTGCGCTTCAACCTTTCACACTGCAAACGTGCCATAGCCTGCATAGTAAGCGACAGCGACGAGGTCGGCATTGACGTGGAATGCACTGGCAGATACACGGTGGCACTTGCAGAATACTGCATGAGTGACGAAGAGAAACAGAGAATAGCCGATGCTGACGACCCCGACATGGAGTTCACATTGCTGTGGACAAAGAAAGAGGCTCTGTTGAAACTTACAGGAGAGGGCATCACGGACGACCTGAAAACGGTGTTGGAATCCACCCGTATGGAGGGAATAACGCTACAAAGCCATTATAACAAGGATAAAGGATATGCTTGGAGTGTGGCAAGAAAGAAACGAGAAATGACAACTACTCCTACCCTACGCCCGGTTCAGACAGCCGGCCGGAGAGTACGAATCTAAAACTTAATTGAATTATGAAACATTACATTTTTATTCTTATGGCACTGGTGTGTATGGCATCGTGCAGTTCTGAAAGTGACTATGTCGCTCCAGATACACCAGACACGCCTGACACCCCGGCAGAACAGATAGCGAAAAAATGTTCTTTTACGAATCTGAACCAAAGCAGCGTTGCCAAAGGTTTTCCTGTGGTCATAATAGCAGACGGCTACACACAGGCCGAAATTGACAATGGAACATACAAAAGTGCCCTCGACAAAGCAACGGTATCCCTTTTCTCTATGGAACCGATGAAGTCCCTGAAACAATATGTTGACGTGATAGGTGTAATAGTACCGTCAAATGAAAGTGGTATCAATTCCTCTAAACATGACACCGCTTTAGGCACATATATGCCTTCGGCCGATAACGTTACGATTTCAGGTGACGTTGACACAATCTCCACTTGTGCTGCAAGGGCGATGATGAACAGGTATAACATGTCCGTGGCTGAAATAAATGCCAGCCAGCTGTCGGATGTCCTGACTATTGTATTGGTAAACAGCAGTGCCTACAAAGGAATATCATTGCTGAATTACGTCAACACAGTGAAGGACAGTATTCCACAAGGATACTCCATATCTTATGTACCCGTAAATGCGACTTATGTCAATGGCACTTACCATAGGGCAGTCTTTACTGAACTCATACAGCATGAGGGTGTAGGACACGGTATTGGAAAACTGGGGGATGAATATGTCAATTACACCAATATGGGTAGCATACCGTCACCAAAAGCAATAACAGAGTTCAAAAACGAGCAGAAATACGGAATGTACATGAATGTACAGTACGATGCTAATGCTAACACGCAATATAACCATGAAACGCCAGAAGCAGGTGGAACAAGTGCCATTACGTCAAGTTCATGGCTCTACCCATACACACAGAGGGCAGAATACAGCGCAGACAATATGCAGTGGTACACTGGCGCATTCACCTTCCCGACACGTTTTTGCCGCAGCTCCGTATACAGTACGATGAACGCTACCCCCGACACTCACAACAAATACTTCAACGTCATCTCACGTGCCATGATATACAAACGCATAATGCGTGTGGCAATGGGTTCCACATGGAAATTCAATATGGATGGCTTCGTGGCGTTTGACGCTGCCGCACGTACAGAGATAGCAAACGACCAGACAGCCAGTGCGAAAGGTACGTTCAGGTCTTCATCTGTTGCTGCATCGTCACAAGGTGCTGATGTGCAAGCGCTTGCCACACCACGGATTCTGGACATGAGCAACTTCAGACTACATGAGTAGAACCTTCTTTTCCGCCTTCCGTAATACGGGGGCGGAAAACTATATTTGCCTGCATTCTGAAAGCGCCTTGATTACATTGTAAAAGCAATGCAATTACTGTGTGATTTGGGCACGATTGCAAGGCAATTTGGGCACAATTACAAAACAATGGCATTTTGAACGGCCATTACAAGGAATTGCAAAGAAAACGAATGCTATACATTCAACGTAGAGGAACAATATTATACCTTATATATAAAGAAACGACCTTTAATATACAACTATATACCAATGGCAATAATAAAGACAATTTACGGCAAGACCCCGAAGTGGGGAAAAGACTGTTACTTTAGCGAAACAGCGGCAGTGGTAGGCGAAGTCACCATGGGTGACCAGTGCTCCGTATGGTTCAGTGCCGTAGTCAGAGGCGATGTAGCACCAATAACAATGGGCAACCGCTGCAACGTGCAGGATGGGGCGTGCGTCCATGTAACCAACACCACCGGACCTACGGTGATGGAGGATGATGTAACCATAGGCCACAATGCCACAGTACACGCCTGCACCTTACGTAAAGGATGCCTGATAGGCATGGGGGCGACAGTGCTTGACAAGGCGGACATAGGCGAGGGTGCCATAATAGCCGCGGGAGCCTTGGTGCTGGGAGGCACAAAGGTGGGCGAACATGAGATATGGGGAGGCGTACCGGCAAAGTTTCTGAAGAAGACTGCGCCACGACAGGCTGAGAGTTTTGCCGCACATTACGCACAGTATGCGGCGGATTATCTGAAAGAAGAGAAAGAATGACTTTTTTATAGATATTGTCTAATCATTAAATTAAAAGGAATTATGAAAAAGAGTTTTATCGCAGCGTGTATGATTGCCACCGCTGTAAGCGCTTCAGCGCAGATTGAAGACGGTGACAAACAAATGTTCAACCACCTGGGTGCCGGTGTGAGTGTAGGGTCTGACGGTATCGGCCTCAATGTAGCAACGACCATCACACCTTATGTACAGGCACGGGCCGGAATCAATTTTACGCCTGAAATAAAGGCTAACAACATTGATGTGGACATGAACATCAGCAACCAGGACGTGCAGACGGCCAATACTTTCATTGATTTGTACAACAGTCACATGGGTTCCGGCAAGCAACTCAGCCACATCAATCCACCGGAGAAACTTGACATGTCCGCAAAACTGAACATGACAAACTTCAAATTGCTGTTTGACCTCTATCCTTCCAAGACTTCCCCATGGCGTCTTACCGTAGGTTTCTATGCAGGGCAGTCACAGCTTCTTGAAGCATGGACAACAAACTGCCAGACAGAACTACAGACTATCACCGACTATAACCAGGCATTGAAGGACTATCCTGAATTTGCAGCACAATATGGTCTTACTCCTTTCGGAGCCAAAGTCGGCGACTACCTTATCGAACCTAATGGCAATCAGGCGCGTGCTTTCTTGAAAGTAAATGGCTTCAAACCTTATATAGGCATAGGTTCGGGTCGTGCCATATCCAATAATCACCGTTTTTCTTTTGCTTGGGATTTGGGTTGCCAGCTCTGGGGAACTCCTACAATATACGTCTTGGACAAGCCTCTTGACAAGAGCGGCATTGACGGTGATGGCGGTGTAATCAAGACCATCTCCAAAATCACAGTTTACCCAACCTTCAGCTTCCGTTTTAACGGCAGAATACTGTAAATTCTCTAACCGTAATATAATTGTGACAGCCCCTTGTCTCTATCCTTTACTGGAAGAGGCAGGGGGCTTTTACATTTGGTTGTACAATAAATGGGTTGTAGGGTAAACGTCTATAGGCCACATATAACACCACAATATAAAAGGAAATACAATACGTTGCCATATCTATGTATTGTGATATATTTGTAGTGGATAAGCAAAAAATCACTGCAACAATATATTTTTTATATACGAAACGTAAAAGAAACAGGAAAAATATACTAACTTTGTAGCATGTTTCAGAAAAGACTAACAATAAGTATATGTATGTTTCTGTGTCTTATGTCAGTTAAGGCACGGGAACTTGTATTCTCTCCTGTGGAAGACAAGGGACTTCGAGACAACTTCATAGTCAGCATAGCGCAGTTCAAGGACGGACATATAGTGGCTGTAAGCAATAGCGGAATCGGCATTTTCGATGGAACTGCTTTCCACAGCATACGCAAAGACAAAGCCTTCAGTATGCCTCTTCCAGGCTATCACGGTGCTTATCATCTCTATCCGGATAGCAATAACCGCCTGTGGGTAAAGGATTATGGCCGTATGTGGTGCTACATGGCAAATCTAAAGTCCGTCACCTTCCATCCGACTTATGATGACCTCTTTGCCGATGACAACGGTGTGGTATATCCTGTGCATCAGAACAATGTCAAAATGCTATTGGACCTGAAGACCATGGACGGCCTGCGTTATGAGTTTTATAGCAGCGGAACGGTGGAATGTTATAAAGGACGGCAACTGCAATACTGTGTAAAGGCCGGTATGATAGACTCTGTCGCTACGACATCACTTGTAGTTTCTGATACTATACGAAAGAAATTCTACCAGATTGTTGATGGGAGACAGTGCCTGGAGTTTGACACAAACACAAGGAATTGGATGGAGATATTCCGTGCAAGGGAACTACATACAATCTCTATAATCTCTCCACAGTTGGCATATATAGTAAGCAAGGATGGAATTTGGGAAATAGACCTTGACTCTCGCAAGACACGCCAGGTGGAACAGGTGGAACTTAATGACGGACAATACATCTCATCCAGCAGACTGAACACTGTCTTCACCGACCGCGATGGCAACGTTTGGCTCGGTTCTTATGACCGTGGACTGCTTCGCGGCCACTGGGTTACACCGTGGTATCAGCAGTGGTGGGCGGTAACTGCTGCCTGCCTGTTGCTTTGTGCCATCGTATCGTGCGTGACAATGCTTTACATCCGATGGAACCGTAGGCGTGAACAGCGTCTGATAGAGATAATACAACAACTGCTTGTTGATAATGACGACGAAGCTGACAGACAGACAATAAAGGATAATGCTGTGCCACAACCGGAGTATGCGGAACTTGTAGAGCGTACCAAGGAGATTATCCGTGCGAACATAGGCGTACATGGCTACACGGTAGAGAGGCTTGCACAGGATATGTGCATGGAGCGGACAGGGCTTTATAAGAAAATAAATGCGGCCATAGGCAAGTCACCTTCAGCACTTATACGCCAGATGCGTATAGAACGTGCCATGCAACTGATACGCGAAAGCAACACACCTATCGGTGAAGTAGCAAGACTAACGGGGTTCAGCAGTACCAGTTACCTTATGAAGTGCTTACAGGAGCATTTAGGATGCAAACCGAATGAAATCAACAATAATATATGTTGAATCAACATTATTGCTTGGTGTTGCCACTGAATATTGCGAACTTTGCAGCGTTATTCAACAATTTTATCTTTAACCTAATTATGAGAAAAATCTGTTTTTCCATGTTACTGCTGTTTGCATGCTCAGTAGCCGAAGCCCAAAAGGTGACATTCTTCACTCCTTCCATTGTCCGTGTAGTGAAAGACAAAGGACAAACTATGCCGGACAGTTCGCTTGTCGTCATCGCAAAGCCGGGAAACGTATCTGTAAAAGAAAAGCATGACCGGGCAACCGGAACCGTTACCTACACCTCCTCCACCCTGACTGTCACCGTTCATGACGGCAATGTCACCTTTACAGACCGCAAAGGCAAGGTTCTTATGTCTGAAGGGCACAGCACATTTACCCCTATTACCACCGGCATAGACAAAGGCCGTTACATGATAGGGCAGACATTCTCCTGTGAAAAGGATGAAGGCATCTACGGTGTCGGGCTGTTACAGAACGGCAAGATGTCACAACGTGGCGAGAATAGATTGATGCAACAGTCCAATCTTGAGGACTATGCCCACTTCTACCAGTCCATCAAAGGCTATGGTATATACTGGGATAACTATTCACCTACACAGTTTGTAACCCCTTCAGAGGGACAGTCCGGTGAGGTATCACTACTATCCCAAGTAGGAAACAAGGTGGACTATTACTTCCTTTATGGCGGTAATGCCGATGGTGTGGTAAAGGCTATGCGTCATCTTACAGGCAAATCCCCCATGATGCCATTGTGGACATACGGTTTCCACCAAAGCCGCGAACGGTATAAGAGTCAGGACGAACTGCTTGAAGTGGTGCATAAATACCGTGACTTGAATATACCTTTTGACGGTATAATACAGGATTGGCAGTATTGGGGAAGCAATTACACATGGAATGCCATGGAGTTCATCTCCGAAAACTTCCCCAAAGCGCAGCTTATGATAGATGATGTACACCGCAACAATGCCCACATGAGTATCTCTATATGGTCAAGTTTCGGTCCATATACAAAGGCTTATAGTGAGTTAAAGGCCAAGAACCATCTGTTTTCTTTTGACACATGGCCAGAGAGTGGATTGTCACAATGGCCTCCACGCAAGGATTATCCAAGTGGAGTGCGTGTCTATGACTGTTATTCCAAGGAAGCCCGTGACATTTATTGGCAGAATCTTTCACGTCTTCACGCTATGGGCATTGACGCATGGTGGATGGATTCAACCGATCCTGACCATGTTAACTACAAGGATTCAGACCTTGACGAGCGATGCAGTATGGGTTCATGGCGCTCTGTGCGCAATGTTTTCTCCCTAATGACTGTAGGTGGCGTATATGATCACCAGCGTGCAGTAGACAGCACAAAGCGTGTATTCATCCTTACCCGCTCATATTTCGCAGGCCAACAACGCTATGGAGCAAACACATGGAGTGGTGATATCAACTCATCATGGGAAAGCCTGCGTACCCAAATACCCATTTGTCTCAACTACACTCTTACAGGTGCGCCACACGTCAACACCGACATCGGCGGCTTCTTTGCCGGTAAATACAATCGAGCATGGGGTGGAAGCAACGGTTATGACAACCCGCAATACCAGGAACTCTATACACGCTGGATGCAGTTTGGCGCTTTCACACCTATGATGCGCTCCCATGGCACTGATGTTTACCGTGAACTGTATTATTACGGCAAGGCAGGCGAGCCTGTATTTGATGCTCTGAAGGATGCCGTCAAACTACGTTACCGGTTCCTACCTTATATATACAGCCTGTCATGGCAGGTCACAAAGAACGATGATTCCTTTATGCGTGCACTGTTCATGCAATTCAATGAAGACAAGAACACATGGAACAACAACAGCCAGTATATGTTCGGACACAATATTCTTGTATGTCCTGTTGTCAAACCTCTGTACACAAAGGAGAAGATAGTCAAGACAGATGCGAACAGCGGATGGAACAAAGACAGTGACGGCAAGCCACAATCCTTTACCACAGTGGACTGGACGCAGAACAAACAATATGAAGTGTATCTTCCTTCAGGTGCAGAATGGTATGACTATTGGACCGGAAAGAAGATGAATGCAAGCGGTGTCAACGTCACTGTAGATGCACCTATAAGCCATTCCCCTCTCTTCATCAAGGGCGGCACTATCCTATGTCAGGGACCTGACGTACAGTATTCAAATGAAAAAGCATGGGATAACCTTGACATCACAGTATATCCCGGAACTGATACATCCTTCACTCTCTATGAGGACGAAGGAGACAACTACAACTATGAAAAGGGAAAGTACACAGAAATCCCTATGTCATGGAACGACAAGAACCATACCCTCACCATAGGCAAACGTCAAGGAGCATATACAGGAATGCTGAAGCAGCGCAAGTTCAATGTAAGCATCGTAGGAGGCAAGACTGTTACCGTAAATTATAACGGCAAGAAACAGAACGTCTCCCTCTGAACATTGACATAACCAAAACAACAGCCCCCCGTAAACCATAAAAGGTATTTACGGGGGGCTGTTGTCATTAGCACCTAATCACTATCTGATAGCATTCATTTCTTCTCCTTATTATATATAGCGCGGGTATTCGCAAGCGCCCTCAGATAGTACAATCCTGGACAGTTTATGCTTCCTGTACCTTCCTCACGGAATGTAATTGCGGACTTCATGTTTCCCTTTTCGTCAAGCAGCCATGCGGCAGGCACTGCAAATTCTATGTTGTAGAAGGTGCTTTCATTAGACACTCCAGACACATAGTTGCCCTCAGCGTCCAACCCTCCAGTCACATTTTTTGGAACAGTATATGTGCATAGCGTGTGCCCGTTGACCTTTATGGTGCATTTACGTCCATGATCAGCAGTAGTAAAACGGCACATTATGGACGCCTTGCTGTCCGCCTTGACAGCAGACGGGGTTATATTCATAGTGTATTGTATGTACCCGTCAGAGCCACAGTCGCGATAATACTCGCCACTCCATGAGCCGGTTCTCGAACCAGAAGCCTCCGTTATCCCCGCTTCGCTCTGCTGTTCTCCTGTCGCAACAAAGGCAATGGTCCGTCCGTCAATAGCAGCCACCTCTGCATCAGCCTGCCCCATGTCACTCGCAGCATACTCCGCCGCCGTGCGTGAATACCAGTAGCACTGGTAACGTGCATGCTGTATGTTGTAGAAAGGCTCAAGTTTCAGCGTCTTCCACTTGTTCATACTGTTAGAAACATCTATCGTTGCCGTCAATGTCACCGGATTCACGGTGGAAACCCTTTCCAGCACCTTGCCGCGTTCCCCTATAAGCAATGGCGAACCAGACAGATTCTTCTTCGTAGCCACACATGCAGGCGAGTGGTCCATACGTCCTTCTCCTGCATATTCATTTTGTAATATCTCATGAGTAAGCCCCGTTTCCTTAGCTTCTGCATCAGTGGCGGCAGTGGTACGTGCTGCCATCAGGACCGGACCATACTTGAAAGCCACATAGTCTCCATAGCCTGGGCATTCCTCATACCTCAGTTCCATTGGCAACGATACCACAATCCTATCACCCGCTTTCCATTTGCGGCTTTTCAGAATAACGTATGAAGCGGAACCTTTTACGGCACCTGTCGCCACATCCGCGCCGTTTACAGAAACGCTATACTTCTCACCCGCCCATTCAGGATGTCGTATGGCAATGGCGTACTTACCCGATTTCGTTACCGTCAGCGTTGTCTGCTGACTGTAAGGGAACGTTGTCTCCTGCCTTATGCCAAAGACTGCATTGTCAAGAGCAGAAGGAGTGAACATGTTTACGTACAGTGTGGCGTTGTCTTCTGAATGTGTATATATGAAGCCTCCATATTTGGAATGGTTCTCCATACCCGTACCCACACAGCACCACATGCCCTTGTTCACCACAGAATAAACGCGATAGCCTTGTGGTCGCAAGGTAGTGAAATACACATATCCACCTGTCTCCGGGTCTTGCGTGGAAAGAATGTGGTTCCATATAGCGGCTTCCTGAAAATCAGTGTACCGTGCATCATGAGTGGTCTCGAAAAGTTCCTCCGACAGTTTCAGCATGTTATTGGTATTACAAGATTCCGGCCCTTCAAGATTGCTCATGTATGTGCTCTCTTTACCCGCAGGAACGAAATGCTCGCTGATGGAATTTCCGCCAATACATACGGTGCGGCGTGTCGCCACATCAGTCCAGAAATTAAGTGCAGCCAGATGATATGAATCCATGGAGGCATCCTGTTGGTATACCCGTTCAAACCCTACATATTTAGGTACCTGCGTGTTGGCGTGCCGGCCGTCAAGAAAATTCCGGCTGTATCCGTCCTGCATGCCGTTAATCATCGCCTGATGGCTGTAACGCTTTGCACCGGCAAGATATGCGGCAGCCTTCTGCGCATCACAGTCTTTGAATATGAGGTATGCGTCAGCCAGCGGTTCGTTTATGCCGCCATGCTCATTGCCGAGAACCCTCTGCATCTGTGTGTCCGTGAGCCTGCTTACCAGATTCACCGTCCAGTCACACATTTTCGCGAACAATCCCTTTGCTATTGTCGAGCGGTTGTTTTCCGCATCATCGTCAGTGTATGCATATATATCCCTCAGCCCGGCCAGAACCTTGTGCTGGCAATAAAGCGGCACGGGATTGCTTCCTCTGAAAAAGGCATCTGTATCACCCTTGTACAAAGCCTTCCACGCGTCATTCATCGGCTGTCCGCCAATGAACCCGTACATTCCTTCGGTATCGTTGTCATAGGCATCCTGACAATCTTTCAATATGCTCAGTATATAATCAATCCTGTTTTTCAGCAAGATATGCTCGTCAGCAAGTGCCGCATCATTCTTTGTGGCAGCATAAGCCAGTGCCAGCGCCGTCATGTAGTGGCCGCCAACATGGCCGTCAAGATTGAAGTTCCCGCCCCCCCAGTTTACGAAGGAGGGATGTGTCTTCTCCCAATTGTAATACTTGCTTTTGGCATCATCGGCCAAGCCGGCCTGGCGTATGTATCCGGCCATGAGCCTGTCAGTATCATACTGCAGCAGCTCTTTGACGTTTACCTTCATGGCTGTACGCAAAGGTCCTTCACCAAGAGTCACCTCACTTAGGTCAAAGCGTTGCGGATAGAGTGAAGACTGTGCATGACACAGGAACGAATGGAAGAGTGACAGATTAAGGGCAACCGTCACCGATACGATAATTTTTCTCATGTTTAATGGTTTGTAGTTTAATTATAACAGTCGTTTCATTTGCAAAATTAGCCAAAAATCATGACATACATTCGCTATTTTATTACAAATGCTTGTCCGTATGTTGCAAAAGGGCTGAAAAATGATGATTTTAAACGTAGAAACCGTCAACATTTGTATTTTACTATCTTAAAAAGGCAGAATCGTTAAAGTTTCCTTAATGGCATACAAAAGCGGCGTTTTTAGAGCAATTACGCCCTGACAGCATACCAAAAAGTACGTTTTCCAACGGTATTCTGATTGCATTATGAAAACAAAAGGGATGCAATTACAGTGTAAAAGGGGCATGATTACATTATAATTATGCCCCTTTTACACCGTAATATCTATTCTGTCAAATATGCAGAAAAACCGCATTCGGTTTTTGGCGCATTACAGGCGATTCGGGCGCATCACCCTTTCTCCGGCATATTCCTCCACCGACACCGATTTAACACGGCAGAAAGAGTTTTCTGTCCGTACAGATTCCAGACAGCATCTCAGCACCACAAAACCGGCATTTCTGACTGATATGAGGATGAAACAACCCAGTGGCTGAAGGCAATGCCTACATTATATACTATTTTTCCGTTATATGAAGAAAGCGGGTGAACGTGGATAGCGCAGAGCGGTCTTTCCTGTCAATATGCGCTTCAAGTATTCTGGTGGACGGCGCAAGTGGAATGAGATCGTAATCGGCTATGGCTGCCGGAATAAGACATGAGTTACCCGTTGACAACTTCACCGTCTGCTGCTCACCGTCATAGTTGCGCATGGCTATCTCACAACTGCCCTTGATGCACATGGAAATGATGAAAGAATCATATTTTATCAGATTACGGTGGAAAGGTTCATTGATATCCATCACCCTTACATCAAAAAACGGTGTATCTATGACCTGCGCCGCACGCTCAACCGTATCACCGTAATGTGTGCGATAGTCCTCCTCCACATGATAGTCTATCGCCTCCACCGCAAGGTCGGTATGCAATTCCCGCAACTTACCGTCCAGTCCCGGGCGGTTATAGTCAAAAATACGATACGTTACATCACTTGACTGCTGCACCTCTGCCAGCATTATGCCTCCACAAATGGCGTGGATACGTCCCGCAGGTATATAGAACACATCGCCGGCATATACCTCATGACGTGCAAGGACATCACATATAGTTCCGTCTTCCACGCGCTTGCGGTATTCGTATGGTGTTATGCGGTTCTTGAACCCTGCATAGAGGCACGCTCCGGGCTCCGCATCGATGATGTACCACATCTCTGTCTTGCCGAACTTTCCATGCCGTCGTGCCGCAAGGGCATCGTCAGGATGAACCTGTATGCTGAGATCCTTCTGCGCATCTATGAACTTCACAAGTAGCGGCAGCTTACCTCCATACTGCTCAAAGACGGCTTTCCCCAGCAAAGCAGCACCGTATTCCTCCACTATGCCGATTAGGTCACGGCCTTTAAGCGAGCCGTTGGCTATAGTGCATGGACTGGATTCTACAGCAGAGACTTCCCAACTCTCGCCTATAGGGGTATCCGGCGTTATACCGTCAGGCAGTGCCTGCTTGCCAATGCCTTTGTATTGTATCAGCCTATGGCCGCCCCATACCACGGTGTGGAGGTTGGGTTCAAAAAGTAATGGGTATAATTGCATACGTGTTACATTTATGTTGAAGTACTGAAAAAGCCCCATCCCCGACGTGGGGTGGGGCTTTCTATTATTATTTAACGATAACCGAGTCCTTTACAAGGCGGAGATTGTATTTTGTCTTTGTTCCGGCCTTGGTAGTAGACGAACCTGTTTTCAAGGAAAAAGAGGAGTCGGCTTCACTGCAAAGGTAGCGGTATGCCGGACAACCGTCTTTTGATTCCCACGCCCTCAGTGTCCTTCCACCCAATGCGGCAATCTTCGCATTGAGCGACTGCAACGTATCGGACAGGTGGATGCCTGAATTTTCCGGATAACTGTTATATGTATCGCGGAGTTTCTTAGCCTCTTCCTTCGATGGCATACGCCATCCCGTCATACCGCCTTCCTTGTATCTGCCAACGATATCCAAGGCTTGCGTGCTGTTGGTGGAACTATATGTGGAATAGACATCATGCCACTCGTAAAGTGAAACGAGCAACACATTGTCCGCAGTACTGCCAACATGCATAGTCAAGGCTATGACATGATTGTCCGCAGGAAATAGCAATGTGCCATCAGACTGTTCCACCAATTGCTTTGCACCGGCATCTTCCCCACCCTCGCCCATCCCATTGGTATCCCCATCGGATGGGTCTGGAGTGCTTGAATTGTCGGTTTTGGAACCTTGCGCGGTAAAATCATCGGCATCAATCTTCTGACATGCCGTTACGGCAAGCAACATTCCCAAGAGTATCAGTACACCGGAGTTCCTTGTTCGCATCACTAACGGTCAGAGGTTCGCCTTTATCTTTTCTATCATCTCCTTGTATTCCGCATCCGAGAGATACACCTCGCCGGGATTCATGCGGAACAGTCCGGGATAGTCCGGCCCGCCCTTGTACTTCGGTGCAAGGTGGAAATGGAGATGCGAGAGTGTGTCAGAGAATGCCCCATAGTTTATTTTCTCCGGATTGAATGCCTTCTGCATGGCGCGGGTAGTCTGTGCCACATCGGCCATGAAGTCATTACGCTGCTGGTCGTTGAGCTCGTTGAGGTCATTGACATGACCATCGTATGCCACAAGGCAACGGCCGTGATATGTCTGTTCCTTAAAAAGGAAGACACGGGAGACACGCAGATGCGTTATCTCAATCATCAGATTGTGTAGGGTCTCATTGTTTGTGCAATAGAGACAGTCTTTTGGATCACTGTACATAGTGTTAGTTTTGTTGGTTAGTCTCCCCCTTATTTCCCACGCGGAAACATACTTTGCCGTCCATGTCCTCCCATAAGACGGAGCACTGGCGGCCGGGGATGTTGGTCTATACTATCTTTTCCAATGCATCTTTCAGTTCCAGCAACTGGTTCTTGACATCGGAAAGTTGCTCAAGAACCTTTGTACTCTTGTCTACTCCGTCGCGGTTGGTGCTGATAATCTTCCTTGCAGCAGCTATTTTGAAGCCGCGCACCTTCACCAGATTGTGTATATAGCGTAGCACTTCGATGTCTTTCTCCGTATACTGCCTTACATTGTTTGCCGTAGTACGTGGCTTGAGATACGGAAATTCCGTCTCCCAGTAACGCAGTGTTGACTCTGTCAGAGAGAACATCCCGGCCACTTCCTTGATGCTGTAGTATGTCTTAAGATTCTTTTCTGTGTTAAGAGCCATTGTCGTCGATGTTTGTTTCGACTGCAAATGTACGAAAAAGTTTTTATTCTGCAAAGAAAATGACAGAAAAAAGCCCTCTGACTGGTATCAGAGGGCTTTTCTTCATCTATGATATCAATACAGACCGAAGGCTCCAAGCAGCAGAATGGCCAAAAGAACGGGGGCTACATAGCGCAGCATTATTATATAAAGGGTCTTTCGGCGGAACGAATATTCATTCAAACGCATCTCACCTATGAGCAGACGGGGCTTCACTACCCAACCGAAGAGGATGCAAGTGCATATAGAGACAATAGGCATGAGGATGCTGTTGCTGATGAAATCGAAGATGTCGAGTATCTGCGCAACAGCGCCATTGGGTAGTGTAAACTCAAAGAACCAGTCGTTATAGCCACGGCAAACAATGATTGATAGCACAAAACCGGATAAGGACATGGACAGAACAGACTTCTTGCGTGACCAATGGAACTTGTCCATGACACTGACAGTTGTGGCTTCAAGAATGGAAACGGCACTGGTGACAGCGGCGAAAAGTACCATGACAAAGAAGGCAAGACCGAATATTTCACCGGCAAAGCCCATGGAGTCAAAGACTTTCGGGAGTGCTATGAACATAAGACTTGGGCCTGCGGACATTCCTTCTGTACCCATAAAGACATAGACTGCGGGAATAACCATAAGACCGGCAAGGACAGCTATGAACGTATCGCATATCTCTATGCGGTCCACTGCCTTGCCAAGATTCACGTTCTTGCGCATATATGAACCGTAAGCTATCATTATACCCATTGCTATTGAGAGGGAATAGAATAACTGTCCCATTGCATCCAGCACTACCATGAGGAACTTACGTAGTGTCAGTCCGTCAAAGTTCGGGATGAAATACACTCCGGCTCCTTCGATACCTGTACGCGTTACGCCGCTTGCATCCGTGTGGCTGAGGGTCAGGGAGTAGCCTGCTATGGCTACTACAATAACTACAAGGGCGGGCATTATGATACGGGAATATTTCTCTATGCCTTTTTCCACTCCACGATAGACTACGTAAAAACAGAATGAGGAGAATATGGCCATGAAGATAATGGGGCTCCATTCTGCGGTGATATAGTCGTTGAAATAGCCTTCATGCACTGCTTCCTTACCGGAGAACGTGGCGTATGTCGTGAGATATTTCAGTACCCAACCGCCTATCACACAGTAATACGGATAGATGATGTAGGGAACTACAAAGGATAGCAGTCCCAAAAACTTCCACTTCTTGTTGAAAAAGCCGTATGCCGTCAACGGTCCCTGAGCAGAACGGCGGCCTATGGCGACCTCCGTGATGAGCAGAGTGAAGCCGAATGTCAAAGTAAGTGTGATGTAAACAAGGAGGAAAAGGCCTCCGCCGTCACGCGCGGCGAGGAATGGAAAGCGCCAGATATTACCAAGTCCGACGGCACTTCCTGCCGCAGCAAGGACAAAACCCATAGAACCACTGAACGAGTTTCGGTTCTTTTTCATTTCTTTTTAATACAGTATTTGTTATCCGTTATTCTTTTTGTTATATTATGGCGGACAGTTTTCGGATGTCAATATCATTGCCTACTATCCACAGTATGTCACCGACTTCAAACCTATACGTGGGAAGGACGGCGGAAAGGTTGTCATGTCCCTCTTCCATACCTACGAGCATACAGTTATATTTGTCCCTGAGTCCACTGGTTATGAGTGACTGTCCTTGCAAGATGCTGCCATTACTGATTATGAAACGCCGCAGTTGCATATCGTGTTGCTCTATCTCTACATCGTCCGGCACCTGCTCCCGCTGCAAGACGGCATTGAGCATAGTGAGCTGTTCATCCGTCCCTATGGCACGGAGCCGGTCTCCGGGAAAGAGCATATCTCCGCCAGAAGGTATATGTATGTTCTGCCTGCCGCGCAGAATGCTGCTGACATGCACCCCGAAACGCTTGGCAAAGTCAAGTTCTGCCAATGTCTTTCCTGCCCACAAGGAGTCCTGCGGCACATCAACCTCTGCTATATGAAGGTCTCTGTCAAGCAGTTTACCTTCGAAAAGCGGCCTTTTCTTGCCTGAAGCACGTGCCGCTATATCCTTGGAACGTAGGTTAAGGATGAACAGTCTCTCCAGACGTATGCTGCTGTTCTTCATGCTCCGGGAGTATATTATGGCCGAAATGGCGGCTATCGCAATGCATATTATGACGGCATTGGAATAATGCAACAGGTGATTACATATATAAAAGATATACATTATCGCCAGCACTCCACGTGCAATGACGGTGAATACCAGCGGCGCACGGTTGTGACGGCTGCCTGTCCACAGGGCCTTGAACTCCTCACTCCTGTTTTTTTTCATTACCATAGCACGCAGGAAAGGAGCGACGAATAACACTGTAAGCAGTGCACACAACGGATTCGCAATGCTGAGGGGCATGATACTGGCCAGAAACTGCTCGCCAACGGTAAGCATAAGGGAAATAACGGCAATGGTGAGAACGGAGTATATCAACACATTTACAGCCATCTGTGTCAGCAATGGCTTCCAGTTGTTTTCCGAACGGTCCACATTTGAGGGAGCAATGTCTGATATTTTGTTTATACGGCTTATCCAGACTTTAGGCAAATGTCTCTCTATACCATTGTATATAGGTACCGCTCCACGTATCATGTATGGGGTAAAGAATGTCGTTATGACAGAAACCGTGACGACTACAGGATAGAGGAAATCCGCAATAACGCCCAAAGACAGGCCCAAAGAGGCTATGATAAAGGCGAACTCACCTATCTGTGCCATAGAAAAACTACACCGCATAGCAGTCTTTAGCGTCTGCCCGGACAGCATAAAGCCAAACGTTCCGAAGATACTCTGACCGAAAAGGATAGCAAGTGTGATGACAACTATCGGCATCCATTGGCTGATGACTATCTGAATGTCAACCAACATACCGACAGATACGAAGAATATCGCCCCAAAAAGGTTCTTTACCGGCTCTATAAGTTTCTCTATTTTCTTTGCTTCTATTGTCTCGGCAAGTATGCTGCCCATTACGAATGAGCCGAAAGCTGAACTGAAACCTGCGAACGAAGCACATACAGCCATACCACAACACAGTGCCAAAGCAACAATCAACAGCACCTCATCGTTTATTAAAGCGCGCACCTTTCTAAGGAATATCGGGATAAAGAACAGCCCGACAACGAACCACAACACAAGGAAGAAGACTATACTGAGCAGACTTGACAGCATTTGTTCGCCGTCACCCGACCCTCCTTTGGCTATGGTAGTGAGGACAACCATCATGACAATGGCAAGAACATCCTCCAATATCAGCACACTCATGACAAGAGAGGAGAACTGCTGCTGCCTCAGCCCGAGGTCATCAAAGGCCTTATAAATGATTGTTGTGGACGACATGGCCAGCATTCCTGCCAAAAACAGACCGTTCATGGGCGTCCAACCGAATGCAGTGCTTATTGAAAAGCCTATCATCATCATCGAAAAGATGATTGTAAGGGCCGCTATTATGGGCGCAATGCCCATCTTCAATATCTTCTTGAATGAGAAATCAAGCCCTAATGCAAAGAGAAGGAACATCACTCCGATGTCAGCCCAGACCTCTATGTTCCTGTTATCCACCACAGACATGGTGAAATCCAGGTTCGGCGACACAATGACACCTGCCATGATATATCCTAATACCAATGGCTGCTTAAGTTTCTTGAACACCAAGGTCACTATTCCTGCGGTGACAAGTATAAGCGCAAGGTCCTGTATCAATGATGGTATGCCGTGCATATAATACGTATTATATTAACAATCACATTCGCTGCCTTTTCCATTACCTGCACGGAAACGAATTCATGAGGGCCGTGGAAGTTCACTGCACCAGTGAAAAGATTGGGGCAAGGCAATCCTTTGAAGGACAACTGTGCCCCGTCCGTACCGCCTCTGATAGGTTGTACTTTCGGCATCACGCCTGCATCAGCCATCGCCTGCTGTGCAATATCTATTATATAGTGTACCGGTTGCACTTTCTCCAGCATATTATAATACTGGTCATGCATCTCTACCTTACACACACCGGAACCATATCCGGCATTAATCCGCTCCGCAGTCTGCAGCACTATGGCCTTTCTTTCAGCAAACCTTTCGCTGTCATGGTCACGTATTATATAGTTAAGCATAGCCTTCTCACAACCGCCTTTTATAGCCGTCAAATGGTAAAAGCCTTCATAACCTTCCGTTTCCTCTGGTATATCGTGCTGCGGAAGCATTGCGGCAAACTCCATAGCAATACGTCCGGCATTAAGCATTTTCCCCTTAGCATAACCGGGGTGCACGCTTACACCTTTAAAAGAGACCGCTGCTGAAGCAGCATTGAAATTCTCATACTCCAGTTCTCCCACATCACCGCCATCCACAGTATAAGCCCACTGGCAGGCAAAAGCATCCATATCGAAATGGTGTGCCCCCATACCAATCTCCTCATCGGGATTGAATGCGACATGAATCGTGCCATGTTCAATCTCCGGATGCTGCACCAGATAACCCACAGCGTACATTATCTCCGCTATTCCCGCCTTGTCATCAGCACCGAGAAGCGTCGTTCCATCAGTCACTATCAGATCTTCCCCGATATGACAGAGCAGTTCCGGGAACTTGTCCGTGGCACTCCATATACCTGATGACAATTCTATATCACTGCCGTCATAGTCCCTTATTATCCGTGCCTTGACGTTTTTACCTGAGCAATCGGGCGAAGTATCATAGTGACTGATGAAGCCTATGGCCGGAATGTCCTTGTCAGTGTTGGCCGGAAGTGTCGCATATAGGTATCCTTTATCATCAAGCACAACGTCATTAAGCCCCTCAGCCTCCATCTCTGCCTTCAGAAATCCGGCAAAGAGCAGTTGCTGCGGGGTACTTGGCACCGTCGTAGAGTCTTCAGACGACTGCGTGTCAAACTGTGTATAACGTATGAATCTGTCTTGGATTGCCTGCATCAATTTTCCTTTTCTGCCGCTATCGCTTCCCTGACCTTAGCCTCAAGTTCCTCACATAGTTCAGGGTTGTCTCTCAACAATGCCAATACAGCATCGCGTCCCTGCGCCAGTTTGGAGTCACCGTAGGAGAACCAAGAGCCGCTTTTCTTTATTATATTCTTTTCAACGGCCAGGTCAAGTATCTCACCTGTCTTTGAAATGCCTTGTCCGAACATTATATCGAACTCGCATCTACGGAACGGAGGAGCCACCTTGTTCTTCACAACCTTCACCTTTGTGAGGTTACCCAATACTTCATCACCGTTCTTTATGGCCGTAGACTTGCGCACATCAAGGCGCACAGAGGCATAGAACTTAAGTGCATTACCACCAGTTGTCGTCTCCGGATTGCCGAACATGATTCCGATTTTCTCACGAAGCTGGTTTATGAATATACATGTAGTCTTCGTTTTGGATATGGTCGAGGTCAGTTTACGGAGAGCCTGTGACATCAACCGTGCCTGAAGCCCAACCTTGTTGTCTCCCATATCGCCCTCAATCTCCGCCTTTGGGGTCAGGGCAGCCACGGAATCAATTACTATAATATCCACCGCAGCACTTGAAATGAGCTGGTCAGCTATCTGCAATGCCTGCTCGCCATTATCCGGCTGTGAAATGAACAGGTTGTCCACGTCCACTCCGAGGTTGGCAGCATAGAAACGGTCAAATGCGTGTTCAGCATCAATGAAGGCGGCAATGCCTCCCAATTTCTGTGCCTCAGCTATGGCATGTATTGCAAGAGTAGTCTTACCGGACGACTCCGGGCCGTATATCTCAATGACACGGCCTTTCGGATAGCCCCCTACTCCCAGTGCGATGTCAAGGCCCAGGGAACCGGTAGGTATCACCTCCACATTCTCTACCTTCTCATCGCCAAGTTTCATTATAGCACCCTTGCCGAAATCTTTCTCTATCTTTGCCATTGCAGCCTGCAATGCTTTCAGTTTTGCTTCTTTTTCGTCCATTGTTTTCCTTTGGAAAATGTTTTTGATTTATAATTTTTCTGTTACTAATGGGCTTACAGTTCCAAGTCTCCGCCAAACACTTCATGCCACGGCAGTCCCTGCTTGTCAAGTTGTTCCATAAACGGATCCGGGTCAAAGTCCTCAACATTCCATACACCCGGCTTGCGCCACAGTCCTTTGAAGAACATCATCGCACCTATCATGGCAGGCACGCCCGTGGTATATGATACGCCCTGCATACCCGTTTCCTTGTAAGCCTCTTGGTGTTTACAGTTGTTATACACGTAATACGTCTGTTCCTTGCCATCCTTTAGGCCACGGATACGGCATCCGATACTCGTCTCTCCGTCATAATTCTCGCCGAGATCCTGCGGATTTGGCAACACCGCCTTCAAGAACTGCAGCGGAACGATCTTCACCTTCACCGTCTTGCCAGAGCCATCAGCCAACGGAGCCTCATACTCCATTTCGTCAATACGTGACATTCCGAGGTTCTGTATCACGTCAAGGTATGTCAGGTACTGCTGTCCGAAGGTCATCCAGAAGCGTGCCTGCTTTATAGTCGGATAGTTCTTGACAAGCGATTCCAGTTCCTCATGGTGCATAAGGTAACTCTCTCTCGCCCCTACATTAGGGTAAGTGACAGCCTGATGCACAGCAAGCGGTTCCGTCTCTATCCACTCCCCATCCTTATAATACAACCCTTTCTGGGTAATCTCACGTATATTTATCTCCGGATTGAAGTTTGTAGCGAAAGCCTTATGGTGGTTACCGGCATTGCAGTCAACTATGTCAAGGTAGTGTATCTCGTCAAAATGATGCTTGGCCGCATACGCCGTATATACTCCTGACACTCCGGGGTCAAACCCGCAACCGAGTATGGCGGTAAGACCTGCCTCCTCAAAACGCTGCTTATACGCCCATTGCCATGAATATTCGAAGTGCGCTTCATCCTTAGGCTCATAGTTGGCTGTATCAAGATAATTCACCCCACAGGCAAGACAGGCGTCCATTATGGTCAAATCCTGATATGGCAATGCGAGGTTCACGCAGAGTTCCGGCTTGAACTCCGAGAACAGAGTCTTCAGTTGCTCAACATCGTCAGCATCAACCTGCGCCGTTGATATATTCATGCCACCACCACGGCCAGCCTTTCTTATAGCGTCCACAATGGCATCACATTTTTCTTTACGGCGGCTTGCTATCATGAAGTCAGTAAAGACATCACCATTTTGCGCTATCTTGTGTGCTGCAACAGTAGCGACACCACCAGCGCCAATCATAAGTACTCTTGACATTACAATAAATAATTTTCTTGTTTTACAGGTTCCAGGAATGCCTTTACCTGTTATTTATTTTACTTTTTTACTTGCTTCCTCTTGCTTCTCCACAGCTTTCGTTGCCACCTCGTTAGCCTTTATGGCGTTTTGTTTACGATGATAGCTGATTCTTTTCCCGTTCTGCAAAAGTATAAGAGAATCATTGTCCATATAGACAAACTGCAACGTGTCCACCACATCAGGCTTTACGTGCCTGATACCGTCCTCCGGTCTTGGACGATCACCGGATACCAACAGCAGTTTTCCATTCCACATGTGCCACTGTTTATATCTTTTCACCTTAGGATACTGCACCGGCGAATCATCCTCAAGTGTGCTTGTTCTCATTATTGTCCCCACAGGCTGCGCCTTATGGCTGCGCTTCAGCGTAAAGCCATACTCACGTGGAATGAAGAATGTCTGTTTAACGGAATCCGGAAGATTGGCTATCATACGCCTCTGCATACGTTTGCTCATGTGCTGAAGGTCTTTCATCACAGGCATTACAGGATATGTCCACGTTCCCTTCAGTTGGTCAAGATTAACCGCCAGCGTCACCTCCGCGGTGTCTTCGCGGTTTATCATCACGCCAGTCCAGTCACCTATTTCCGGCTGGCCTATGATACGGCCGTTCTGTTTTGCCACAATACAGTTCAGTGTCATCGGCTCTCCGCTGAAAGGCCACAATACGATGACGGAATCAGACGTGCCGTCACAGACAAGGCCATAGACCATAGAGTCATTCTTGACTACCAGTTCCGTTTCCGTTACCGGTTCGTCAGCCTCCGCATGGTCTTTCTCCCCCCTGCACCCTACCGCCAACAAAGCGAGGAACAGAGAGCTGAGAAATAATGTTATATATTTATCTCGCATCTATTCTATATCTGTTTTGGATATAGTTGCAAAGGTAATGACTTTTTCCCAAACTGCCAAATTTTTGTGTTTTTTTCTTTTTCCATATTCAAAAGACGATACCGTAAAAGCGGCATTGGCCATACGCCATTGCAATAGTGCCCAAATCACACAACAAAAGTGCCCGAATCACATCGTAATCGCATAGTGATTACAGTGTAATTCGGGCACTTTTACAATGCTCGCCGAAAAGGATATGGTCTTGGGGCATTATCTTTGCGGCCAGTGATTCTTATCAGAATCTGCCACCGCCACCACCGAAGCCGCCACGCTGTCCGCCGCGCTGTCCGCCGAAGTTACCCGTAGGTGGTCCCTGCGGAGCATCACCATGGCCACGGCCCATCTGCCTTGCCGCCTTGCCACCGAAGGCATTGAAGCGATAGATGACATGGAGCATCGCATAGTTGTTGATGGAATTGTAATACACATCGGAACGCTGTGTGGCGGAGATGTTACGGGAGAATGAACTCTTTTGCTGCAATATGTCATAAAACTGCAGTGAGAATGTCAGCGGCTTGCCTTTAAGCACACTTTGGGAGAGTTGCGCGTTCCACACGAACTCATCGGTATTCATGGAGGCATCACTGTAGCCACGGCGTGACTGCATGTGCGCACCGGTGGAGAAACTCATGCTCCACGGCATATTGATTGTTATATCTGTGCCATAGTTGAAGTCCCATGTATCAAGATTGGCGTTCTCCTGCAGTTTGTTGCGACTGATGGAGTATGTGGCCTGGCCGTTAAGTTCCACCTCCAGCCATGAGTTCCTGTAACTGAAGCCAAGACGTTCTGACAGACCTGTGGTGCGTGTATAGTTCTTGTCAGGCTCCACAGTCTTGTTAAGGTTAACATAACTTACGCGGTTTTCATAATTTATGTTGGTGAACGAGTTGGCACTCCAGATGCCTACGGTATCAAGAGATGTGTTATACATGAATGCTCCCCTGACGTTCCAATTGCCGTTGATATTCATAGGCTGTGTAGTACGGCCGCCTGTGGTCGGGTCATACCTTACCATTGAGGAGACACTGTTCTGCGTGTTCTGAAAGTCGACGAAAGCCATTATGGCATTCTGGCGCCTCTGTATGTAGTTGTTGTATTCCAGGAAGAACCTGTTGGAGAATGACGGCTTCAAATCCGGATTACCCTTGGTTATGTTAAGCGGGTCTGTATTGTCGGTTATCGGCATAAGGTCGGTCATTGACGGTTGGTCTGTGCTGCCACGGTAGTTCAGACGGAGACTCTTCTGCTTTGAAAAACGGTAACGGAAGTCGAGCGTAGGGGTAAAGTTGCTTACTGCACGCCTTGAAATAGTGTCCAGACCAAGGTGCTTATAGTGCAGTTCTGATATCTGTGGCTGCAACATGACACCTAGGTTAAGATTGTAATTGTTGGTTGTCCGGCGCAATGTCAGTTCCACTTCATGTATGTAGTTGTCATATTCAGAGAAACGGCTCTGGTCGGTATCAAGGTAAGAAGAAAGGGGATTCTCACTCGTTACGAACGGATTGAGATATGAAGCGAAGTCACGGTAGACAGGCGTTATGCCTGCGCCAAAACTTGGAAACTGGCTGAAATCGTGCGTCTGACGGTCACTTGTACGGTTCTGATAACGGTATTGGTAACGCAACTGCAGGAATGTGGCCAAGGCTATCGGCTCACTGTACGTAGCGGAGAGTTGGTAGTTCTGGTTCTTGTTTGGCGTAATGTTGTAGCGATTACGGTAATACAGTGAGTCTGCCGTACTTGGGCGGAAGAGCGTAACGGCCTGCGTAGAGAGGCTTTCCGTGTCACTGTTTGTATAGGCATAGCGTCCCTGCACGGTTATATTGCGTCCTTTGTCAGAGAGACGGCGTGAGATTGTGGCCTGTACATTGAAATTTGTATTTGTACCATAGGACAGAGAGTTGTTCTCCCTACGGTTTACAAGAATAGAGTCAAGTGCCCTTGTAGGATCGGTTGCCTGCTGTTCCTTGGAATATTTGTACAGGGCTTCGTTGAGTTGGGCCATGGATGCAGCGTCCAGCGGGTCAGAAACTCCGGCTCCAGTATATGGATTCACCGTGTTATAAGGGTCTTGGTTGAATGACGCATTGCTGCTTATAGAGCGCGAATCACTACTGGAGGTGCTTAGACTCGGACGTATCTGTATTGTGGTCAGGGTGTCCGGCTTCCACTCCAGGCGGCCGTTGAAGTTCCATGAGTCATTGCGTGAATAACTCTGTGAACGTCCATTGGAGAACGAGCCGACTGTGGAGATGAAGTTCTCGCTTGCCGTTGTCGTGGCGTTGTCGTTGTCACTGTGGTTCCACAGCACCGAGAAATCAGCCTTTAGCGTGTCCTTTTTCTCATAATTATAGTTAAGGCCAAGCATCTTACTGGACATAAGGCCGTTGCCACCACGGCCACCACCACGGCCGCCTGTACTGAATCCACGGTCGCCAGTATTGTTTGCATTGCCGAACACCATCAATCGGCTGTTATCTTTCATATATGCTCCCATCACACGTTCGGCGTAGCGTGTATTCGTACCAACCGCCAGGTCGGTGTTAAGCATTGTGCCTTTATTCATGCCGCGCTTGATGCCGAAGTCGAGGACGGTATTCTCTTCACCATCGTCAATGCCCGTCATCTTGGCAAGGTCACTCTTTTCCTGATATGATTTCACCTTATCTACAATGGCAGTAGGCAGGTTTTTGAGCGCCGTCTCGGTATCTCCAGTCATGAACTCCTTGCCGTCGACCATGATTTTCTTAACCTCCTTGCCATTAATGGTTATTTTTCCGTCATCACCGATTTGCGCTCCGGGGAGACGCTTCACCAGTTCTTCTATGACGGAACCTTCCGGAGTACGATATGCTGCGGCATTATATATGAAGGTATCTTCCTTCACCACGACCTTGGCGGCAATGCCGTTGGCAACGACTTCTTTCAGCATCACAGCATCAGTCTCCATATTCATCTTGCCAAAGGCAAAGTCATTGCCCTCGCTGATGGTGATGTTACGCACTACACTTTTGTAGCCGATGGTTGACATCTTGATGATGTACTTGCCGTCAGACGGCGCTTTGAAGGAGAATACACCGTTTTCATCCGTCACTGTACCGGCCACATAGGCTGAGTCTGTGGCCTGTAGCAATTGGATAGTGGCCTGCAAGACAGGTTCTTTCGATTCCTTGTCGAGCAGGGTTCCTGAGATTTTTCTCTCTTGGGCCAATGCTGTTGCTGCTGCGCAGAATAACAGCATTATGGCAAGAAGGGTCTTTTTCATATATTTTGTTGTTTTTGTTTTTGTATTGTTGTGCAGTTTTACTGATATACTATTTATGACGCATCCGTATTCAAAAAGTTTATATTCTTGTGCATTTTTTTCATAAAAAGAATGTGAACAGATGATATAGATATACAAAAAGTGCACTGCCGCACATCCAAAGGGTATCAGCCCACAATGGACTTTGTTACCTTTTGGATGTGCGGCAGTGCACTTGTCTGTTATAATATCACTTGCCTTTTATAGGAAGGCAGAAGACAAAGCGGGCACCTTCTGTGTACGAAGTGTCAAGAAACACCTCTCCATGCAGTTTGTCAGCCAGCGTAAGACAGATATTGAGACCGAGTCCCGTGCCCTGCACGTAGTCATTGAGTTTTGTAAAGCGGTGGAATATTTTCTTGGCCTGCCCTACCGGTACGCCTTCTCCTGTATCAGTAACAGCGAAAGTCAGCATGCCCGGATGTTCGTCAAGCGACGTTGACAAGGTGATGGAACCCAACTGCGTATGCTTGATGGCATTTGTCAGATAGTTTATCAGTATCTGCTGCACCCTTCGAGCATCGGTATGGATCATATAGTCATCCGGTATGGTTGTCTCATAGCGCAACTTTATATCTGATGTCACCCTATATTTCACAGAGGCAATGGCTGTATTACACATTGCATTGAGCAGATGGTCATTAAGAGAAATGGAGTAATTGCCGCTCTTTACGTCCGAGATATTCAGGATATCGTCAATAAGCATGGTTAGCATATTGCTGTTGTGCTGAATATGTTGCGCATATTCATCACGTTCTTCCTGCGTAAGGAACTCAGGAGGCATGGCAAGTAATTGCGCAAAACCTACTACGGCGTTCAGGGGCGTACGCACTTCATGGCTCATGTTCTGTACAAACAGGTCCTTAGCCTTGGATTCTCGTATTGCATCATCACGCAATGTCTTCAAATCCCGCATCTGCATCTCCTGCGTGCGCAACTTAAAGCGAGCTCGGCTGAGCGCTACAGCCAGTGCTATCACAGCACAGGCAAGTACAAAAAAGACTAAAATTGTCATTGTTGTTTTCGTTTTATAGTTTTAGGTGGATGGTGTCTTTATCAGGCAATCTTCATAATTTGCTATATTATTTAGGTCGTAATAGAATACTAATGGAGTTCTTCCTATTTGGCGCTTTTTCTCTCCCATATCATATTTGCCTGCGTTGCAACACATGCAAGAAGCCTTTCCATGATAATAGGTTTGGTGATAAAGTCATTGGCTCCAAGCTGAAAGCCCTTCGTTACATCATCACTTGAATTGAGGGCAGAGAGTATCACTACCGGCAGAGCCTTTGTTTCGTCATGGCTCCTCAATTGTCTCAGAACCTCATAACCGTCTACTCCCGGCATCATCAGATCAAGGAGGACAAGGTCAACGGGCTTTTCCGCTATAATATCCAATGCTGCCTGGCCATTATTCGCAGTAAGGATGTTGAACTTGAACTTACCGAGCATCTTTTGGATAAGCAGCACGTTGAGCGGAATATCATCCACTACAAGAATATTAACCTGCGTCTGATCCACTTTCGGGTCTATTTTTACACTCATAGTTCTTATTGTTTATTTGGAAATTGTTGTATTATAATTTATCACACATGTGTCAGCGGCCTTGCCGCCTTGGCGCTGTCAGTTTCAAGAATGCCTTATATTGCTGACTATCGGAAAGAGTCCGTAAGGAGTTTTATCTCCACCTGAGGCGCTATCCTCTCGTAAAGGATGTTGTAAACGGCATCAAGAATAGGCATATTGACATGCATGTGCTTGTTGAGTTCCTTCATGCACTTTGTACCGAAATAGCCTTCCGCTATCATCTCCATCTCTATCTGCGCCGACTTGACGGAGTATCCTTTTCCTATCATAGTACCGAACGTACGGTTTCTGGAGAAGTTCGAGTATCCGGTAACCAGCAGGTCTCCTATGTAGACGCTGTCTTCCATGTGACGTTCGATAGGATGCACACACTGAAGGAACCTTGACATCTCCTGCAACGCATTCGACATAAGCACCGCCTGGAAGTTATCTCCATATTTAAGACCGGAGCATATACCGGCAGCAATAGCATAAACGTTTTTCAACACCGATGAATACTCTATGCCGACAACATCGCTTGAGGTCTTGGTCTTGATGAAGCTTCCACTGAGAATCCCTGCAAAACAGCTGGCTTTGTCAATGTCTGAACAACCGACCGTAAGATATGACAGCCGCTCCAACGCCACTTCCTCTGCATGGCTTGGCCCTCCGATGCAGGCAATATTATCATAAGGTACATCAAGTATCTCGTGAAAATACTCCGAACACACAAGGTTCTCATCGGGTACGATGCCCTTTATCGCCGTAACAAGAAACTTGTCGCGCATTGACACCCTCAACTTTTTCAGATGATTCTTCAGATATGGAGACGGCGTCACGAACACAAGGGTATCATAAGCCTGCGCTATCTTGTTCATGTCAGAACTGAAGCAAATCTCGTCCATGTTGAAATGAACGCCCGTAAGATATGCCGGGTTGTGCCCAAGGCGTCGGAACTCCTCTATGCGGTCATCCCTACGCATATACCATCCTATATGGTGCGTCTTGCAGACAATAATCTTCGCAATTGCCGTTGCCCAACTACCGCCTCCGATGATTGCTATTTTGCCACAGTCAAACATGATGAAATCCTATTATAAGTTATAATAAGCCAATGGTCAGAAGCCATAAATCATGGTTTTACGTGTTAACTTATAACCAATGACCTACAACTGACGACTTGCAAAACACGGCTTATGAAAGCAAGCCGCTTACTGCATCAACATAACTCTGGAACTCTTCCACCTTCGGGTTCTCAAGTCCCAACTTATATTTCTTGTTCACTCCGCACACGTCCATCTGCAGTTTCTGCGCCTTGACGTCCTTCAAGTCGGAGAGCAGATAATACCCAGCTTTGTTGAAAAGCGGTATCCACTCCTCGCTGACACCTATCGATGCCCATTCTTCCCGGCTCGCCTTGGGCTGCTTCGGCTCCGGCTTCATCTGTGGGAAGAACAGCACCTCCTGTATGAAGGCGTTGCCCGTCATAAGCATCACGAGACGATCGATGCCTATACCGATACCACTGGTAGGCGGCATGCCATACTGTAAGGCGCGAAGGAAATCATAGTCTATCACCATAGCCTCGTCATCACCCTTGTCGGCGAGTTTCATCTGGTCAATGAAACGTTCTTCCTGATCTACAGGGTCATTCAATTCGGAATAGGCATTGGCAAGTTCCTTGCCGTTAACCATCAGTTCAAAGCGTTCTGTAAGTCCCGGCTTGCTGCGGTGCATCTTCGTAAGCGGAGACATCTCCACTGGATAATCCGTTATGAAAGTAGGCTGTATGAATGTGCCTTCGCACGTCTCACCGAATATTTCATCAATGAGTTTGCCTTTGCCCATGGTCTCATCGACCTCTATACCAAGCGTCTTGGCCGTAGCGCGCATCTCGCCCTCGGTCATACCGGACAGGTCATAGCCGGTCTTTTCCTTGATAGCATCAAGTATAGGCAGTCTGCGGAACGGTGCCTTGAATGATATTGTCTTGCCGTCGATAACTGTTTCCGGCTTGCCATTGACAGCCATACATATTTCCTCAAGCAGCTTTTCCGTGAACGCCATCATCCAATTGTAATCCTTATAGGACACATACAGTTCCATACAGGTAAATTCCGGATTATGGTTCTTGTCCATACCCTCGTTGCGGAAGTTCTTGCCGATTTCGTAAACGCCCTCGAATCCACCGACAATGAGTCGTTTCAGGTAGAGTTCTGTAGCGATACGCATATACATAGGTATGTTAAGCGCATTGAAATGCGTAACAAACGGACGTGCACTTGCACCACCCGCAATGCTCTGCAGCGTAGGTGTCTCCACCTCAGTATATCCTGCTTCATCCAGCACACGGCGCAGAGTGCGCACCACTATGGCGCGTTTCAGGAAGGTATCCTTAACGCCATCGTTGACCACGAGGTCAACATAACGCTGACGGTAACGCAGTTCCGGGTCATCAAACTTATCGTATGCCACGCCATCCTTATACTTCACTATCGGCAGTGGCTTGAGTGACTTCGACAACAATGTCACTTCCAGGGCATGAACGGATATTTCGCCTGTCTGGGTACGGAACACGAAGCCCTTGACGCCAATGAAATCACCGATATCAAGAAGTTTTTTGAATGCCTTATTATAATAATCCTTGTCCTCACCAGGGCAGATATCATCACGTGTAACATACACCTGTATACGGCCTTTCGAGTCCTGAAGTTCAACGAAAGCAGCCTTTCCCATGATACGTCTGCCCATCATTCGTCCAGCAATGCACACCATACGGCTGTTCTCTGCCGTAGCCTTGCAAGACACTTCATTACCCTCCTCATCCTTTTCCTTAGGAAGGTCAACGAAACTGGAGGTTATTTCCGCAGAAAAAGCATCCGTAGGATACTCCGCAGCCGGATAAGGCTCAATGCCCATATTACGCAGTTCCTGCAGACTGTCACGCCTGCCTATCTCCTGTTCGCTAAGTTCGAGTATATTCATTGTTACTTGTTTACTGTATATAAATGCCAATACGCACGCCAATGCATATCATAATGGCGTGTAATCCGGTGCAAAGTTAGCAATTAAATCTGACATACACGAACTTTTTAGCAAAAATCGTACATTGTAATTATAGAAAAACAGTATTCCTTCTATGAAGACACGATAATTACAGCCTGTTCTGCCAACGATGGACCTGTCCGCATATAGAGTAACCAAACAATATGCATGACGCCGAAAAGACAACAAACTCTTCCTTATAGAACAATTACAACGATGGGCAAGGACAAGTCTGTCGTTCTCCGCAAAGCGCAAGAAACTCTTACAGTTTTACAAATGCGAACACCACAAACAACGCTATGGTGAGCACTGCAACGGTTGCAGCAACCCACGTATGGGAAGGTGTACGTATATTTTTGAAGTGCATATAGTTCTCATGCAGCCACGACAGCAGCCACACCACAAGACACGCAAGGACAAAACCGCCGAGGATATCACCCGGATAATGATAGCCGAGATAGACGCGCGAATAGCAAACAAGCAGGGCAACGGTTATCATGGTGAGCGACAACAGGCGGTCGCGGAACCAGTGAATCATCAACAATGCGAGCAACCAGACGTTGGCAGCGTGTGCAGAGGGAAAACCACAACCAGAACCATGACGGCCATTGACGATATGTACCATACCGGAGATGGGATTATCAGGGTTACTTGGACGGAGACGGCCTATCCACGGACGCAGCAGATGGGCATTGGCCCAGTCCGTCACCAACATTCCGGCACCCACCATAAGCAGCACCGCCAGAAGGCCTTTCCACGAATAGTTGCGCCATACGACATACAGGAGGCTGACATACAACGGCACCCATACGGTCTTTTGGCTTACAAGATACATCAATTGGTCAAAGAACAGAGAATGATGACCATTGACAAAGAAGAAGATTTCAGTATCCATTATTTCGCTATTTAAGGGTTAACGGTATGGGTTATAGAGGTACAAGTCACAGAATCAGAAGCCAGCCACCGCCAATCAGAACATATAAGTCTTCTCAACCCAGTAGCACAGCATTCCGGCTATATAGCCAACGAAGGCTATCCACGTCACATTCTTCATGTACCAGCCAAAAGATATCCGCTCCAAGCCCATAACAACCACGCCGGCCGCAGAGCCAATGATGAGCATTGAGCCACCGACTCCGGCACAGTATGCCAACAACTGCCAGAATATACCGTCAACAGCGAAATTGACACTGTTCGGATCTATGGCATACATCTTCATCGCTCCTGCCACAAGAGGCACATTGTCCACAATCGAAGAGAGTATGCCTATGGCTCCGGTAACAAGATAATCATTGCCGACAGCCACGTCAAGCCAGCCGCCTATGGCCGTAAGGACCCCTATCTCAGACAGTGTTGCAACTGCCATGAGTATGCCAAGGAAGAATATGATGGTCGACATATCAATGCGGCAAAGCAAATTCGTCACACGCTTTGCCATCGGGTCATGCTCCTCTTTCTTGCGATATATAATCTCAGTGACACACCACAGTATGCCTAGAACGCCAAGAATGCCGACGAAAGCAGGCAGTTCGGTAAGAGTATGGAACACCGGCACAAGGCAGAGACCACCGACACCAATGGCGAAGATGATTTTGCGCTGAAGTCTTGTCACTTCACTTATACCGGCCTCACGTTTGTCCACCACCTGCGGAAGATTTCCATTAAGACGGAACTGCAGTACCGCCGTGGGAATGACGAATGCCACAAAAGATGGGATGATGATTTCCTTGAGAACGCCAAGCGCAGTAATCATCTTGCCGTTCCACAGCATGATGGTGGTAACATCGCCGATAGGCGAGAACGCCCCACCGGCATTGGCGGCAATTATGACACATGCTGCATACCACAGACGGTCCTGCTTGTCATGCACAAGTTTACGAAGAATCATAATCATGACAATAGATGTTGTAAGATTGTCAAGCACAGCAGAGAGTATAGCCGTCATAAAGGCTATTTTCCACAGCAGGGAACGTTTGGTCTTTGATTTCAATACACCACGCACCCAGTTAAAGCCGCCATGCTGGTCGACTATCTCCACTATAGTCATCGCCCCCATAAGGAAGAACAATGTAGTACCGGCCTCACCGAGATTCTTCTCTATGGATTCCCCAAGTTCAAAGCCTGGCAGATTCATTTCCCCATAGCCTAAAGCGAGAAGGGTCCAACACACCACGCACATAAGGATGGCAATAGCCGCCTTGTTTATTTTAGTCACGCTTTCAAGAGCAATGAAAGCATAGCCTATAACAAAGGCAATACAGATAATTGTTATAAAATTCATAGTCAGTCTAGTTAGTTCATGCTAAGATTAACATTGCAAAGGTAACAAAATTATATGGAACAATGGGCATCATGGCATGTTTTTTTCGCAAAAAATACAAAAAAGTCACAAAATAAACAAGTTTTCTATATAATTTATTGGCGGATAAAAAAAAAAGTGTACCTTTGCCTACGAAATAACCGTTAACCGATTATCGGGTCGTGGAAGGCCAGAAAACCTGCCACAGACACGACAAGCGACCTGGTGTACTAACTACTATTCAATATAAATCTATGGAAAAGAAATATTTCTTTGCCGTTGACCTTGGCGCAACAAGCGGCCGCACCATTATTGGCGGACTGAACAATGGCAAAATCGAATTGGAGGAATTGACCCGTTTTGACAACAATCTCATTGAGGCAAACGGACACTTCTATTGGGACATCTATGCTCTTTACTTCGAAATAGTGAAGGGGCTGAAAGCAGCGAAAAAGCAGAATCTCAACATTACCAGTATAGGAATCGATACATGGGGCGTTGATTTCGTTTGCGTAGCCGAAGACGGAAGCGTCAGCCAGCCTATCGCTTACCGTGACCCTCACACGTTTGATGCAATGGAAGATTATCTGGAAAACGTGATGTCAAAAGAGAAAGTGTATGGCGTTACCGGCATCCAGTTCATGAACTTCAACTCCATCTTCCAACTGTACGCAATGAAACGCGCCGGAAACACTGCATTGAAAAATGCACAGAAAATACTTTTCATTCCGGACGCACTCAGTTATATGCTTACCGGCAATATGGTGTGCGAATACACTATAGCCTCAACTGCACAGCTTCTCGACCCTAACACCAAGCAGCTTGACCCACGTCTGCTGGCTTCTCTGGGACTTACACAGTCCAAATTCGGAAGAATGGCAAACCCGGGCGACCTTGTAGGGACACTGACGGATGCCATTCAGAAAGAGACAGGTTTGGGTGCTATTCCTGTTGTGGCCGTTGCCGGACACGACACAGGCTCTGCCGTAGCGGCAGTACCGGCGAAAGATGAGAAATTCGCATACCTTTCAAGTGGCACATGGTCTCTTATGGGAATAGAAACGAAAAAGGCCATTATAAATAAGGTGTCATACGACCGTAACTTCACCAACGAAGGCGGCATAGAAGGCACCACACGTTTTCTGAAGAATATATGCGGCATGTGGCTGTATGAACGGTGCCGAAAAGAGTGGACGGATGCTCCGAAGTCACATCCGGAACTGATTGCCGAAGCTATGAAGCAACCGGCGTTCCAGAGTATCATAAACCCGGACGACCCGATGTTTGCCAATCCAGCATCAATGGTAGAGGCTATACAGGCATATTGCGAGCAGACAGGCCAGCATGTACCACAGGGATACGCCGAGACATGCCGCTGCATATTCGAATCTCTCGCCCTACGATACCGTCAGGTATTCGGTTATCTAACGGAAATGGCATCATTCCCTATCAACGTACTGCATATAATAGGAGGAGGTTCGCTGAACAATGACCTCAACCAGTTCACGTCAGACTCTCTCGGTGTAGAGGTGCTTGCCGGACCACAAGAGGGCACCGCACTCGGCAACATCATGGTTCAGGCTAAGGCTGCAGGAGAAGTAAAGAACCTTTGGGATATGCGCAAGGTTATAGCAAACAGCATTGAACTGAAGAAATTCACCCCTAAAGACAAGGAAAAATGGGATATCGCATACAAGAAATTCCTCGAAATCGTTGCCAAGAAGGGCTAAACACATACCAAAACAAAATTTTTCTCATTTAAAATAAAACTAACTAAAGACAATGAAAGCAGAACTTATTTCCAAGGCTTATGCTGTAGCGAAAGAACGCTACGCTGAAATCGGTGTCGATACTGAAGCAATACTGAAGCAGTTGCAGGACTTCCACCTTTCTCTTCACTGCTGGCAGGCAGATGACGTAAAGGGTTTTGAAGTGCAGGCAGGCGCAATGTCCGGTGGCATACAGTCCACAGGTGACTTCCCGGGTGCCGCACGCAACATTGACGAGTTGCGTCAGGACATTCTGAAAGCCAAGAGCCTCATCCCTGGCAACCACCGTCTTAACCTTCACGAGATTTACGGTGACTTCAAGGGTAAGGTCGTTGACCGTGACGAAGTGACAGTGGATTATTTCCAGTCTTGGATTGAATGGGCCAAGGAAAACAACACCCTACTCGACTTCAACTCTTCAAGTTTCTCACACCCGAAGTCAGGAAGCCTGTCTCTTGCTAACCCTGACGAAGGCATTCGCCAGTTCTGGGTAGAGCATACAAAGCGTTGCCGTGACATCGCAAACGCTATGGGTGAAGCACAGAACGACCCTTGTATCATGAACCTGTGGGTACATGACGGCTGCAAGGACGTATCTGTAAACCACGCCCTCTACCGCAACACACTGAAGAAGTCACTCGACGAGATATTCGACAAGAAACAGCCTATGATGAAGGACTGTATCGAAGGCAAGGTGTTCGGCATCGGCCTTGAGTCATTCACTGTCGGTTCACATGACTTCTACACAGCTTACGCTGCACAGAACGATAAGATTCTGACCATAGATACTGGCCACTATCATCCTACAGAGTCTCCTGCTGACAAGGTTTCCGCTGTACTTCCGTTCCTGAAGGAACTGATGCTGCACGTATCACGCCCTGTACGTTGGGATTCTGACCACGTAACCATCATGGATGATCCTACACAGGACCTTTTCTTTGAAATTGTACGTGCCGGCGCTCTTGACCGTGTTCACTACGGACTCGACTTCTTTGACGGTTCAATCAACCGTATCGGTGCTTACGTCATCGGTTCACGCGCCGCACAGAAGTGCATGCTCCGCGCACTCCTTGAGCCAAGAGAGACCCTCTCCAAGCTCGAACTTGCAGGAGAAGGTTACAAGGTTCTCGCAATAATCGAGGAACAGAAGGCTATGCCTTGGCAGGCTGTATACGACGAGTTCTGCGTACGCAACAATGTTCCTGTCGGACAGGAATTCATAGCCGGCATCGACCAGTATGTAGCAGAAGTCACCTCAAAGCGTTAACTTATTATATTACTCTATTCTTGTTCTATATATCCCTGTTCATCATGGGGTATATAGAACTTATCATTTAAGACAATGGAAATAATTATCGGACTTTTAATCATCGCCATCGGAGCATTCTGCCAGTCCAGTTGCTATGTACCAATCAACAAGATAAAGAATTGGTCATGGGAGTCTTATTGGATAATACAGGGAGTTTTCGCTTGGCTCGTGTTCCCATTGCTGGGTGCCATGCTCGCCGTTCCTGAGGGAAATTCACTCATGGAACTATATACAGTAGTCAAATCGTTCAACGTTTGGATGACACTGTTCTTCGGTGTACTGTGGGGTGTGGGAGGACTGACATTCGGACTATCCATGCGCTACCTCGGCGTAGCACTCGGACAGTCTATCGCCCTCGGCACGTGTGCAGGACTTGGAACCATCATGGGGCCTGTGTTGCTGAACGTATTCTTCCCGGAACTGAACGCTCTTGAGAAACTCACATCAGCAGTTGTCATTGGCGTTGTGGTGACACTTATCGGCATTGCCATCATCGGCATCGCCGGTTCCATGAAGAGTGCCGCACTATCTGAGGAGGAAAAGAAAGAAGCCGTAAAGGACTTCAACTTCCCGAAGGGACTTGCCATCGCACTGCTTGCCGGCTTTATGAGCGGATGCTTCAACGTAGGTCTCGCCTTCGGTGCCGACATCAACTTCACCGACACTGACCCTATGTATAAGGCTCTGCCTGCAATACTGCTCGTAACACTCGGCGGTTTCGTTACCAATGCCATCTACTGTTTCTACCAGAACCAGAAAAACCACACCTGGGGCGACTATGCCAAGGGCAGCGTTTGGGGCAACAACCTGCTCTTCTGCGCCCTTGCCGGAGTATTATGGTACAGCCAGTTCTTCGGACTGTCACTGGGCCAGGGATTCCTTCAAGGCTCACCCGACCTGCTGACATTCTCTTTCTGCATCCTCATGGCACTCAACGTGACATTCTCCAACGTATGGGGCATAATACTTAATGAATGGAAGGGATGCTCAAAGAACACCATCGTAGTATTGGTAGTAGGGCTTGTGATACTGATAGTGTCAAGTTTCCTGCCACAGTTAATAGGATAAACATTCAACAATAATATTTCAAGCAACCAAAACACACACTATGAAAAGTATATTAGAAGGCCGTCCGGGACTGGAAGCCGTTGTCAACCAGATAGCAGAAGTCACAGGATACCTATGGCAAAAAGGCTGGGCTGAACGCAACGGTGGCAACATCACAGTCAACGTTACCGAGTTCATGGATGCAGAATGCAAGGCTATGCCTGCAATAGTACCGGCAAAGCAAATCGGAATGACACTGCCGATGCTGAAAGGCAAATACTTCTACTGCAAGGGCACTGGCAAACGCATGCGCGACCTCGCCCGTTGGCCTATGCAAAACGGCTCTATCGTACGCATCTGCGACGACTGTGCAAGTTACGAAATCATTGCTGACGAACCAGTAATGCCTACATCCGAACTGCCTACACACCTCGCAGTACAGAACTATCTGCTGGAGACCGGCTCTTGCTACAAGGCCACCCTGCACACACACCCGATAGAACTCGTTGCCATGTCACACATTGAACGTTTCCTGCGCGGTGATGCAATGACACGCGTACTATGGTCCATGATACCGGAAACACTTGCCTTCGCACCTCTTGGCATAGGAATAGTACCTTACGGCCTGCCTTCTTCTGTAGAACTTGCAAAGGACACACTGGAGAAAATAAAGAAACATGACGTTGTATTGTGGGAAAAGCACGGCACCGTAGCAGTAGGCAAGGACATCATGGATGCCTTCGACCAGACGGACGTGCTCTGCAAAGCAGCCAACATCTATATGTGTGCAAAGAACATGGGCAGCGAACCTGATGGAATGACACCAGAGGCAATGAAGGAAGTGCAGGATGTATTCAACCTGCCAAAGACACGTCCATGCTAAGAAAATAAAGAATCAACACCCGACTTTCAACAAAAAGGCGAGTGTTTTCAACAGACAAAGAAGGCGTACAAAACTGGCTTCATAACCATTTTTACGCCTTCTTGCATTTTCTGACACACACCATTTAGCCTGTATCCAACAGGCGTAAATGCCTTAACGTCACATGCTGTCCGCAAAAGGGGCATGATTACACGGTAAAAGGGTTGCGTTTACAATACGAATGCAGCCCTTTTACCATGTAATCACGCCCCTTTTGTAAAGTCTGCCCAACTCAGAATAAGAATTTCCAGATTTTACTTTCTCCACACACGGAAAACGAAGCGTCGTAGACGTGGCACAGTTATAGAATATGGCATAAGCCCTATCTATCAGTTTCCATTCCAATGAACACCTACGACACTTTACTGTTTCATACATTGGTCCAGTATGGCAATAACAACGAATCATTGCACATAAGACACAACACCCTAATACAGCATTATGTTCGTCCGCCCGACATTTTTTATCCTATTTTCTCATTTTTTACATTTTTCCTTGTGACTTTCAAATAAAAAGTCTATCTTTGCAGCGTCATTACCCATGCCGAAAGCCCTGCTGGGCAGAGGGAGGGGAGGATACATATATTTAAAAGGCGTAACTGACGCTTTTGTTTTGACTGCATAAGAATCTCGCAAATTCATCGAAATGTCAACGACAAAGCAACGGGAACGTCCTATGGTGGTGTATTTATACACTCGTGTTGGCTATTTGTATCAGTCAACAAGGGGAAGGTATTTATATACATCGGCGTGGGGCTTTCGGTGTTGCTCGTTTCGACATTTCGGGCAATGCGAGAGCCTTTATGCAATGGAACGGGTAACAGGATAGGCTCCACGTCTTTCGCATTTACGAACAAGCAACTGAAACTTTTTTTTCGCCAGTTTGGAGTTAATTGGCATTAACTATCAAGGAAACATAATACAACATTTTTTTATTTTAAACCAAACAAACATGGGCTGATTAACCGTGTTTGTTGATAAACCTGACATTATTAGAGTTTATCATCATGGAACGACCGTATGCAAGCCCAATAGCAGCAAACATGTTGCATACATTTATATACCGGGGTTCTTCCATGGTTTATGACTTTTACAATTGTAATACCGGCTTCAACAAAAAAAACAATTTAACAAACAACACACAACGAAAAAAATCAATTACATTATTACCATGCTGTTATTGCTACTATCAATATCGGTATCAGCATTCGATTTTGAAAGTGATGGAATCTATTACGACATCACTTCAAGTACAGAACTCACCGTAGAGGTAACACGTAATGAAAAATATAGCGGTGATATTACGATACCATCTTCTGTAGAATACAATGGGCAAAAATATTCCGTAACAGGTATTGGGGAATCTGCGTTTGCAAGTTGCTCTGGACTTACAAACATAACATGTGATGCCATTACCCCTCCATCAATAAGTTTCTCCGCTTTTTTTATGATAGATGTCAGCAATGTGACGCTGTATGTACCAGACACAGCGGTCGAAACTTATAAGGCTACAAGATATTAAAAAAACTTTTACATCAAGGCGAAGTCCTCAGCTCCTTCCGGAGTAGATGAAATATGTATAGAAAAAGAATTGGCCGGCAGGGTATCTGTATACAACATAACCGGAAGATTGGTTAAGACAATGGATGGCGTGAATTCTATAAACAGCATACTTTCAGGCCTTCAAGCCGGGACCATACGTGATTAAGAATGACAACAAAACGGTGAAAGCCGTAAAGAAATAGTACCTTGCATGCTTTTCCCACACACGGACTATACACGAAAGGCTGTATCATGTTTTCCAAAAGGAATGATATAATATCAGGCCACAATGGTCTACAACAAGCGGATGTCCCTGAATATGTGAGACTCGTTTCACTTATTTCAAATGTTTGGGAAAATGCCAAGTCAAAGCCAACTATTGGATACACAAAAACAAGATAAAAAAGAAAGCCTCTCCTTCTCGAAACAAATGTTTCGTAAAGGAGAGGCTTTCTTCAATACTAACTAACTAACTAAATGTTATTCTAAAAAAACGACCAATCTTGTTACCATAAATAGAACTAACCAAATCTAATTTATATATATCACTAACCTACATTATTCTGTTATCTGTCCTTTTTTATTACACTGCAAAATTACTACTTTTTCAGTAGACTTGAAATTAAATATGACTTTTTCTCAACAATTAGCAGCGTAAACGTTTGCATTCCATATAGGTAGTCGTTTGGTTAATTGCACTGACAGTCAATGCCTTTAACAAAACATCATTATAAAAACGAGTTGGCACACTTACTTATGTATGACAAGGATATCATTCATATACGGCAACCTTCTTCTTACCCGCTACATATAGTCCAGGACGAAGACCCTTTAGAGCCTCGTCTGCCGGTGCCTTGCGAATTACACGTCCGTCAACGGTATAGACCGTCACAGGACGTGTCGCTTCTGCATCGGAAGCAGTTACGCCATCAACATCTGTTATGACATCACCTTTAAGACCATCAATGTCATAATACCCGCCATTGATGAATGACATATCCGTAGTCTGTGGAGAACCTCCACTGGAGAAGATGATACCTGTCGGCATAACATCCGGAACAGCAGAGCCTGTCCACTTCCAAACTTTGTTACCATTAGTGGCAGTACCGACCAGTGTACATGAAGTCCCCGGCCATGTGCCACCGGTAAAATTCGTAGAACCATTCCAGCACCAGCATCTGATATTGGTAGAACTCCAGTTCACAGGAGCTTCAAAGAAAACATATAATTTTCCTTCTTCCGGAGTACAGAATGCCGGTGGAACGAAAGAGCCTCCTTCTTCTTTTATATTATCAAGACCTGTTATATCCAGCCCTTGCTCCACATAAATACTATAGCCATCGCCCTCTACGGCAAGTTTGTATCCATTGGTACTTACGCCCTCTGTTGCACCGAGAAGAAGGAGCACGGAACTGTTATGGCCTTTAACCTTTAACACATAGCCGTTTGTCTGTGCGGACTGCTCTGTAATGGTACTAACATTACTGATACCGGCAGCCTTGCGGACAAATATCATCCGCTTTATTGCTGTTTTCATCTGCACCCAGTGACGCAGGAACACGCATGGCGTACCAGGCATGGTAAGCATATAAGCATTGGCTGCCTCTACACGGGATTTTACAGCGCCACCGTCCTTATAGGTATCATGATTATCAACGAAAGTCACGGCATACCTGCAATAGTCTCTGTTTTGGGCAAGAGAACTATTATTCAAACTACTCCATGTGCCACTGTCAAAGGCACTGTTCATATTATATTTCATAGGGAAGTCGAAAGCCGCTGACTGTATTACACCACCGACCTTCGTTCCATTAATCCAATTAGTAATGACCGCATATCCATCCCAACACTCTCCAACGGAAAATACCGGTTGGGCAGCAGCATTGTATTGCCCTACATAATTGGCAGAATAGCCTTTAACTAAATCATAACGGAAGCCTGCATAGCCGAGGTCATTCTTCAGGAAATCGAGATAGGCCTTGACGTTGGCCTGTACATTGGCACTTGTATGATCAAGGTCACGTGCGCCATCCCATTTCACACCAGTATCGGCAGCACCAGTCGGTTTGTAACCGTTAGTGGCACATTCGTCATCATTGCAGATGTCGGCAAGTGTAATTTGGTAGGTTACGCCTTTATCTGTTTCTGCAGGAAAATCTACCCATCCAGACTTGCCATTACGATGGTTTACTACCACATCCTCAATGATGCCTACATTCTTCCCCTTGAATGTATTTATCATAGAACGCAGTTCTGCCTCCGTGCCGAATGCAGAACGGTGGTCGAACCAATAGACGGGATGATACCCCATATTCATCGAAGTGGAACCGGCGTATGCAGAATTCGGTACCCATATTACATTAAAATACTGTGACAGCTCATCAGCATTCTGTTCCATACGTACCCAGTTGGATTCTGAATAGGAATCCCAAGAGAATCCTTGCAACATCACACCCGTATAATCATTGGGCCATCCCTGTGCCATCATCACTGTCGTTGTTAGCAATGCGGCTACAAAAGTGAATATTCTTTTCATATCAGTTTATTTTTTAGAAGTTAATGAAATTATCATTGTCTGCCGTGGCATGAGAGTCATTGTGTTTCCGAGTTTTATATTACCGCCAGTAATGACATCGGTAGCAGATGTAGCAGTGCCAATGACCTCCGCATACCGTGACAGTTTCATCTCTGCCGGCTTGTAACTGCCATTCAGTATGAGCAGCACTGTATTGTCTTTGTATTGCCGGGCAACTACATAAATGCCATTATAAGGTATGAACTGTGTCTGTGTCCCCTTGGTAATGACATCATTGTTCTGACGCCAATGCAACAGGCGGCTGAGCCAATCAAACATGGCATTCTCCTGCTTTGTACGTCCCTCACGCGTGAAGGCATTTCTTGAATCGCCTGGGAAACCACCTGGAAAATCCTGACGTACATTACCATCAGTAACACTTTTTGTGCCGTTCATCAGAATCTCTGTACCATAATACAATTGTGGTATGCGGTTGACAACAAGCAACAGTGCAAGTGCCTGTTTTAGCGCAACAGTATCATTACCATTACCGAGGAAACGGTCGGTATCATGGTTATCAAGAAAAGCCATCACACTTGAGGGATTAGGATACAGATAGTCATACACTAACCCATTGTAGATACGGTTCAGTCCTTTCCACCAGTCATCGGTCTCTTCATTCTTCGCTTGATTGATGCGATCATAGAAAGCGAAATCCATCACCGTCGGCAACCAACTGTCATTACGTGCTATTCTGGATTTTTTCTGCCATGCGGCAGTGTATGCAGGCTCTGTCACCCACGTCTCCCCCACGGTATTAAAATTGGGATATTCAAGGTTGAGACGCTGCATCCACTTCGCCATACCGTCAGCGTCAGCGTAAGGATATGTATCCATGCGAATACCGTCAATGCCTACCGTCTCTATCCACCATATACTATTCTGGATAAGATATGTCATCAGATGCGGTATACGCTGATTGAGGTCAGGCATTGTAGGGACAAACCATCCATCAGTGGTCTCGTGCATATCTATCTTGCTGGCATAAGGATCCAATACTGGCGTCAGCTTGTATGACGTTTGCAGATAGTCCCCATTTACATGAGTTGCTGTCTGGTCATCTATATCTGCCCCCTTCAACCAGTCCGGAGTGTTGAGCCAGTCTTTTGACGGCATATCCTTTACCCATGGATGCTCAAATCCACAATGATTGAAAATCATGTCCATCACAATCTTCAGCCCTTTCTGATGTGCCTCATCACAAAGACGACGATATTCCGCATTACTACCGAAGCGCGGATCTACCTTGTAATAATCAGTAGTGGCATAGCCATGATAAGTGGAAGAACCGTGATTATCGGGCGAGTTATTCTCAAGAACTGGAGTGAACCATAGTGCCGTTACACCCAATTCCTTGAAATAATCCAGATGCCGGCGTATGCCCTCAAGGTCACCACCGTGTCGCAGACTGGGTTGTGTACGGTCATTCTTATATTCTCGCATACCCTTTATCTGGTCGTACTCTGTGCTGCCAGATGCAAAGCGGTCAGGCATAAGCATGTATAGAACATCGGCATTGGAGAACCCTATTCGTTCCTCTCCACTTTTCTCCCGTTGCCGAAGTGTATATTTCACATTCTGCTTATGTTTCCCATCAGTAAAGCGGAGATTCATAATACCAGGTTGCGCACCCTTGAGATTAAGGTACACCAATAAATAGTTAGGGCTATCAAGGCGCACTATACTGTCTATTCGCGCGCCCGGATAGTCCGTTGAGACCTCCGCCACACGTATATCCTTGCCATATATCATGAGTTGAAGGTTTGCATCCTTCATACCCACGAACCATTCGGCAGGCTCTATCTTGTCTATTTTCACTGCTGCATTGACCATACATGTCACGCCCAGCAGCAAGGCGGTAAATAATCTTTTCATATCTGTCACTTGTTTATTGTCTATAAATAATCAACGCTTCCTGTGGTGCGACAGAGACTTCATTGCCTTCTATCTCACTTATTCCATAAAGGTTTATTTGCCCACCCTTACATATAGCAGTATAACGCCCAACAGGTATCGCAACTTTCTGTATGCTCTTGTTGGCATTGAGCACCACAATGATGTCACGCCAAGAATCTCCACCAGCATTATCCTTGAGACGGAAGGCCACTACATTCTGTGGAGCATCCAAGAACTCCAAGTGGCGGCGTACCATTTCCGCATCGCCCATACGGAAGGCTGGATGGTTACGACGCAGTTCAATCAACCCACGATAATAGTCGAACACCTGTGGGTAACGATCCTTGTTGCTCCAGTCAATGGCATTGATGCTATCAGGAGAATTAAAACTGTTATGCACCCCTTTCTTGTCACGCAGTACTTCTTCACCTGCAAGCATAAACGGCACCCCCTGAGACGTAAAGACGAATGTCTGTGCCAGGAGATCAAGCCGTACCAACTCCGCCTTATCTATACCAGGGACACTTGCCTTCAGACGGTCCACAAGGCACATATCATCATGGCAACTCACGTAACTTATCATCTGTGCAGGAGAATTGGCCCAGGACTTCTTGCTATAATTCACTTTAGCCATGTCTATCTGCGGATGGTCAACAGCTCCCGCAATACCGAACTTCGCACTCTCTTCTGAACCTGGAATGGCCGCAAGGAACGCTCCCTTGCCATCATCATTGAACGGGCCACGGATGGCATCTCGCATATCATCGCAGAAAGCGCCAATACCTTCCAACTGACGTGTATTAGCCTTGACCGCAAGTTTATCCTGTGGATAAGCACAAGTACCGGCACTCCATCCTTCACCATATATATATATAGATGGATCTATTCTGTCAACTGCCTTGCGGATAAGATTCATCGTCTCTATGTCATGAATGCCCATGAGGTCAAAGCGGAAGCCATCAATATGGTATTCTTTTGCCCAATACTCCACAGACTCAATCATAAACTCTCGCATCAAGGCTTTCTCACTTGCAGTCTCATTGCCACACCCTGAACCATCAGACAGTTTGCCATCCACAGTCTTACGGAAATAATAACCAGGATAGGTCAGATTGAAATTGCTGTCATCTGTATTGAAAGTATGATTATACACAACATCAAGTATCACACGTATACCGGCTTTGTGTAGAGCCTGTACCATCTGTTTGAACTCCTTGACACGGGATACGGGGCATCCGGCGTCAGTTGAGTAAGAACCTTCCGGAACATTATAGTTCAAAGGGTCGTACCCCCAATTATATTGTAGAGAATCCGGTTTCAGTTCATCAACAGAAGCGAAATCAAATGACGGCAGGATATGCACGGCGTTTACTCCAAGTGTTTTAAGGTAGTACACGGCTTTAGGCTCTGTGAAGGCAAGGAACTTACCTTTATATTCCAACCCGGAAGAAGGGTGGATAGAGAAGTCGCGGTGATGCATCTCATAAATAACAAGGTCAACCGGCGACTTGGTAAGCGGACGTTTGTCATTTGCCCATCCTTCCGGTTCCGTATCACCCATATCGATAATTGCACCACGGCGACCGTTAGCACCCACCGCCTTGGCAAACACTCCCGGTGTCTCATCCATAACGGTCTTGCCCATATCTACCTGAAAAGTATAATACATACCTTTCAAGTCTCCCTTGATGTTGACTGTCCAAAGATTACGCCCCGTACGTTTCATCTTAGCGGTCATAACCCTATCACCGCCGACACCTTTGTCATACACATACACTTTCACGCCCTTAGCCTTTTCGGACGCATTGAGCCTAAACGACACATGGTCCTTGGAATAGGTCATCTCGCTAAATGTCTTTTGGGCACTCAGAGTTATCGTGACTGCCAACAACGCAGTTATCAAAAAATGCTTTATCATCAATCTGTTTTTTATATATAGGTGGTTTCTATTAAGTAGTTATTTCGTGCTTAGGCAAGCGTCACCATGTGCCGAGCGGGTGGTTTAGTTGTTTGCAAGAGCAAGGAACGACCATAATACTAAACGATTACATAACTACATAGCTTTAATCGAGATAGCAAAGCCTCCGCCACGAGCTTCATTTACCTTTAACACAGTTCCCTTCTTTACAGTCTTTTTTGTTATAATGTATGCTTTGGGATTTTTTTCATAGTCAGCATCCTTACCATCAGCATATATGGTCGCTTCATATTTACGCCCGCTATCCAGAAAGTCAAGGTTCACCACGGCTATGCGTGCCTTGTCATTTGTTTTTCCTCCTACAAACCAGTTGTCAGAGTTCTTATCCTTACGGGCAACAGTTATATAGCGAGCCGGCTCTGCCTCAAGATAGCGTGAATCACTCCAATCACATGGTACATCGCGGATGAACTGGAAGGCATCAGCATGCTTCTCATAATGCTCTGGCAAGTCGGCTGCCATCTGCAAAGGGGAATACATGACAAGATATAATGACAACTGCCCACATAACGTTGTATGTACAAAACTTGTATTATCACTCCATGACTTCAGCTGCAGTTCAAATATTCCGGGGGTGTAATCCATAGGACCTCCTTGTAAACGTGTAAAAGGTAATATTACCGTATGGGCAGGATCGCTGCCACCAAACGCCTCATACTCGGTTCCGCGCGCACTTTCGTTGCCAACAAGGTTAGGCCACGTCCGGCACAGTCCAGTAGGACGTACAGCCTCATGGGCATTCACCATAATATGGTGTTTTGCAGCTTTCTCCACTACATACTGGTAATGGTTGTTCATAAGTTGGCTATAATGATGTTCACCACGCGGAATAATATCGCCGACGTATCCTGTCTTGACCGCATCATATCCATATTTGTTCATCAGGTTGAAAGCCTTATCAATGTGGCGTTCATAGTTGATGGCAGCCGAAGAGGTCTCATGGTGCATCATAAGCTTCACACCTTTTGAGTGAGCATATTCGTTGAGCATCCGGATATCAAAGTCAGGATAAGGAGTGACAAAATCAAAGACATGCAGTTTAGAATGGCCGAACCAATCCTCCCATCCTTCGTTCCATCCCTCTACGAGTACCTGGTCAAGGCCGTTCTTTGCGGCAAAGTCGATATAACGTTTCACCTGTTCATTGTTAGCCCCATGTATGCCATTGGGTTTGCACTTGGCATAATCAGTCTGACCTAAATGCACAGAAGGCAGAGTATTGGTATAAGCCCATGACTGCGTACCGACTATCATGCTCCACCATACTCCACAATACTTAGTAGGATGAATCCATGATGTATCCTCTATCTTGCAAGGTTCATTCAGATTGAGAATCAATTTCTGTGACAGCATATCACGTGCATCATCACTTACCAGTATTGTGCGCCATGGAGTGTTGAACGGAGTCTGGATAAAACCCTTATAGCCCAAGGCATCAGGGGTGAGCCATGACTCGAATACCATATTCTTGTCATTTAGATTCAGATGCATGGTAGGATAATTGACACATGCCGCCTCATGGATGTTGATATACAAGCCATCATCAGTCTTCATCTGCAATGCGGTCTGTACACCAGTCTCGGAGAATACCGCCACAGAAGAGTTATCCCAATTGACCGCCTTCTGGAACCTGGCACGAATACCGGAGAGTCTTGTTTCCTGTGTCTCCTGCTCTTGAGTATCATAATCACCAGGAAGCCACCATGCGGTATGGTCACCGGCCATGGCAAACTGTGTATGCTCTTCCTTTATAACGAAGTAGTTCAACTCTTCCTGCTGTGGAAACTCATATCTCAATCCCATACCATAATCATATACACGGAAACGGATAATAATATTACGATTCGAAGAGGATTGATTTAGACTCACCTCCAACTCATTATAATTATTGCGTATAGAGGCGGTCTCGCCCCACACCGGAGTCCATGTCTCGTCGAATGTCAGGGCTCTGGTATCAGAAACGCTGAAACCAGACATCAGATTTGTCTCTTCCTTCTTACTTGAGTATTTTGTCTTTGCAAGTTCCAATCCGAGATGGCTCGGCCGCACTACACTCTTACCTTTATAAGTCATCTCATAGGTAGGTATGCCACCATCAGCAAGAGAGAACGAAACAGTCACATTCCCATTAGGAGAGCTGACACTCTGCGACAGTACCGAAAGAGGCATGAGCAAAAGCGACAGCAACAAAACGGTTATCTTACCATCTATTCCAAATATTTTCTTCATATTTATAATCTTGTTTTTTTAGAAACTAAGTTTAGACAGTTACTTAACTTGTAGATTATCAAGTCTGCCAACTACTTTCTGGTTCTCGATATCAATTCCGTGATATTCATATTGAATCCATCTGCTGCCATAAGCTGCTCTATTGTAAGATGCATCCTATAACGCCAATAATGACGAGGATTGGCAGGTATGTTTATACGCTCAGCATCGGCATCGGGCAAACGTAAGTCTTCATCCATGGCAAGCCAGTCCTGCAGAGAAAGGAGGCAAAGCATTGACGGGCATTCCAAATGGCGTCTTATTATCTCTTTCGCCAACCATCCAGGCAACGGATGCGGGGCAGACCCGCCACGATGTAAAAACGAATTGTAATAGTCCTGCGTACTTTCCCAATCTTCATCCCACCATTGGCGTAGAGTAGACATATCGTGAGTGGAAATTGTACAGACAGAACTGTAAGGGTTACATTGCAAACAACCAAAACGAAGTGTATTATCTTTCGGCATAGACTGTATCTCAAGACTCAGAATAAGGAGTTGATTCATAACCCAAGGCACACAATCCGGCACCATACCCAGATCTTCTGCACATACAAGCATACGGGTAGCCTGCGTCAGTTTCGGCATCTTCTTCATAGCCTCACGATACCAGAACTGATTGTGACGACGATAAAAATAATCATTATACAGACGATTGAAACAGTCTTTGTCTATATCCCACAACTGCTCATAGACGAAATCCATCTGAACCCCTATTCTCGGATGGAATTTATCAGGATTCTTACTGTCTCGTATGAACAGTACATCACTGATTAATGCGTATAGCCCATCACGGAGATTGGCCTTATCCTGTTCATCCATCAAGACATTAAGGGATGCGCCATTCTTGTACCACGCCTCAACCTTCCTCTGGGTATCATACTGAGGTTTCATCTGATAGCGTTCGCCATCAAGACGGTCAAGGAACTGTTCCTTTACCAAATCAACATTCTCGTGGAATACACGCTCCAACACCCAATCAGTAATGAATGGGCGCGTGAAACGGTCTTCATTGAAAGACAATCCATAGTTTCCTATTTCTTCACGTGACATGCCGAGAGCAGGAGAAAACTGTCCAAGTAGTCCATGAACGGCATCAGACGGTATTTCCCAAATACGAAAGAATCCAAGGACATGGTCTATACGATAAGCATCAAAGAATTCTGACATTTTACGGAAACGGCGTACCCACCATGAGCATCCATCAGAAAGCATCTCATCCCAATTATAGGTAGGGAAGCCCCAGTTCTGTCCGTTAACAGAGAAGGCATCAGGTGGAGCACCCGCCTGCCCATTGAGGTTAAAGTATTTCGGTTCCACCCATGCCTCAACGCCATCACGGCTGATACCTATCGGAATATCACCTTTGAGTATGACCTTGTTAGCCTGCGCATAATCATGAGCATTGCGAAGTTGGTTGTCAAGAACATACTGCACAAAATACCAGAATGCGACTTCCTTATATAAACTGCTGCCAGGAATGCCCATCTCCTCACGCTCGGCATCAGGAAGGGAATGATGGTCGGGCCACTCACTGAAGTTTGCTGTGCCATATAGGTCACGGTAATAGCTGAAAGCGGCATAAGGAACCAGCCACTCCTTATTATTCTCAAAGAACATTTTGAAGGCACCACCGTTTGAGATGGTAGCAAACTCCTGTCCGAACAGCAAATGGAGATATTCGCGTTTGGCTTTGTTCACCGATTCATAATCTATCTGTGGTAAAGCATTCAGTTCTTTGCGCAAGGTCTCAAAATGTTCACGCTGAGTGGAATCCTTTAGTTCTGGCAACTGTCGGAAATCTACGTACTGCGGATGTAAAGCATAAATACTTATGCTATTATATGGATAAGAATCTGTCCAAGTATTAGTAATGGTAGTATCATATATTGGAAGAATCTGTATAACACGCTGATTAGTCTTTGCAGCCCAATCGACCATCATCTTCAAATCCCCAAAATCCCCAACACCGAATCCACCTTCCGTCCGTAGGGAGAATACCGGTACCACTGTACCAGCCACACGCCACGGCGCGATATTGAAATAGGCTGTGGCAAGTTCGTAGACAACACTTACATCATTATTCAAGTCAGGCAATTCAACTATTCGATTGTCACAAGTCTCCCATAATGGAGTGAATCCATTACGCTCATCTATCACTACGAATTTGAACTCCAGCCTTCCCCCATGAATTTTCCCGGCATCAATTACAGCCACCCATTCATTTGGAGCCTGCTCCACCATGGGAACAGCATTTGGGACTTCCCAATCCCCAAGTACCTCATTGTCACCTACGACAACAAGGCGTTCATAACCATTAAGTTGCGGGGCACGGGTCTTCAATGTTACTGTCTGCCTTACTGTTATGACAGGTATTTGCACAGCCGGGCGCTTTGAAACGCAGTCCGTAATAGCAGAACTGTAAAGATATAAGTCCTCCGGTATATCACACCAATGATCATAAACAGTCAGTGCTGTATTACAACTATTCAACAGCAATCTATGAGATACGACCATCCACTCCTTATGCCATTCAACGCCATTCTTGTACACGCAATAATAATAATCCAAGCTCTCACCACTTACAATATTGAGTTGGCGTGTCCAATGCTTGCCATCAATTGTACTCATATTATAACAAGTGACATCTTCAGGATTTCCGTCATTAATGACGTTAACCACTAATTCCTCTCCAAAGGAAGTATGATACGATAGATTTAATAATATATTCATAGACAATTAGTTTTATTCTATTAGCCAATTATATTTTTCTTTGATGCTCCACTTCTATTCCTTTATCCTAAAAACGAACAAGGCTCCAATTAACAACAACACTCCAGCTACACAAAGCATACTACTCTGCAAGCCTCCCACGATATAGAACACTCCACCGCCAAGGACAGCCGCTACTATCTGCGGAACACAAATCGTTCCATTGAAAAGTCCGAGATACACTCCCATGTGTCCATACCCCTCAAGAGCATTCGTAACAATAGCGAACGGTAATGCAAGCATTGCGGCCCAGGCACAACCAATGAGCAGATATGGCACGAAAAGTAAATACTGGTTATTGATTAACGGTATAAGGCAAAAGCCAACGGCACCAATAACAAGACTTATACTATAAGCACATTTACGGCTTTTGAGTATAGGAATGACAACAGCCCAAACAACACTGCCTATAGCCTGGACGGCAAAAAGCACTCCGACCCAATTGCCTGCTTCCTGATATCCATACGACGTTGGATCTGTAGTATCCCAACACGTCTCGGCAATAGCCCCATTAGTATAAGTCCACATATATACGAAAGCAGCCCAACAAAAAAATTGCACAACACCCACAGACCAGAATGTTGATGGAGCATCCTTAAGCAACTTGAAGATATTGACCTTCTCCTCATCAAGCGGTTTGTCCAATCCATGATATTCCGCATATTGGGAAGGTGGCATCTCTTTAACCTTTGCCGTGGTATAGATGACACAAAGAATCAATATTGCAGCGCCTATATAGAACGACCAGATAACAGAATCTGGCACAACTCCTTTTTCTGCGACATTACTCAATCCAAGAAAAGTAAAGAAGAAAGGGAATATGTAACCAACAAGCGAACCGGCATTACAAAGAAAGCTCTGAATAGAATAAGCAAGAGCCTTTTGCCTCTCATTGACCATGTCGCCAACAAGCATCTTGAAAGGTTGCATCGCCATATTGATACTTGTATCGAGAAAAACCAAAGAACACAGTCCGAACACCATTGCTGTACTTACAGCCATACCTAAAGAACCGGCATTCGGCAAAAGACACATCACAAGTACCGCCACAGCTGCCCCTATGAACAAATAAGGTATGCGGCGACCGAAACGGCACCAGGTCTTATCACTAAGCGTTCCTACTATCGGCTGAACGATAATACCCAATAACGGTGGTAATATCCAAAAATAACTCAACGAATGAGGGTCTGCCCCTAAAGTCGCAAAGATTCTTGAGATATTCGCACTCTGAAGAGCATAAGCAATCTGGACTCCAAAGAATCCAAAACTTATGTTCCATAACTTCATAAAATTCAAATCAGGTCTTAGTTCTTTCATCATTTCACTATTGTTTAGTTTGTATTTACATTATCTCGTTGTTCCCCTCACTATCAATTTTGTGCGGACAATTCTCTTCTCTACCTTGCCGGAAGGAATTTTTCCCTCCACATGATCAATAAGGATATCCACCGCCTCTTCACCTACTTTCCGGCCTCGCTGTTCTACTGTCGTCAACATAGGTTCACATACCACAGACCTCTCGCCATTAGTAAACCCACAGATGGAAATATCATCTGGAACTCTCAATCCCAACCGTTTCACTGCATAAAGGATCCCTATTGCCGTATCATCGTTTACTGCGAAGAAACTATCAGGAGGCGTTTCCAACTCGAACAGTTGTGGAGTCACAATTTCAGCGGAAGCCATATTATCACAAAACTGCACAAGAGAATCATCTATCTTCAAACCATGCTTTAGCAAAGCATCCTTATATCCATTGAATCTGTTCTTGGATATCTCAAGTGTCATCAATGAACCGAAGAAAGCAATGCGACTACATCCTGTCTCTATAAGATAGTTCACCGCACTGTATGCCCCTATATAATCATCAACCACAACACGACTGGCATCCACTCCTGTACAGATACGGTCGTAAAATACAAGTGGCACCCCCCCCTCTATGAGTTTATCAAAGTGGTCATATCTCTTGGTGTCCTTAGCCTGTGACACTATGACACCGCAGACCTGAGCCTCAAAGAACGACTGGCATATTTTCATCTCCATTTCATATTCTTCATTACTTTGGGCTACCATTATATTATAATTGTGTAAACGCGCCTCTTCTTCAATACCAGCAAGCACAGTTGAAAAATAATAATGCGCCAACTCCGGCACTATAACTCCAATCAACCTTGACTGGACACCACGATTGTTACGCAACAACTCAGCTAATATATTAGGAGTAAAATTATGTTCGCGAGCGAAAGTCTGTATTGCAATGCGCTTTTCCTCGCTTATGCGTGAAGAATTCTTCAAAGCCCGCGACACCGTAGCGACCGATGTGCAGAATTCCTTTGCAATATCCTTCATTGTTAACTGTACTTTCTCTTTCATAATCTGCTATTTAGGTTTCATGGGACAAAGTTATTCAATTTTTCGATAAGTTGTACATACACAGCATCAAATTTCATATCTTTAGCAGTGCAAACGTTTGCACATGCAAATATAACATTTTTCACACAAAAAAAGAACAACTTACGTAAAACAATCTTAACTTTGCAGCAGAAGTTTCTAAAGAGGGAAAAAATCCCCTATTCTTTATCTATAATAATAATAATTACAAACTAAAACAACAATCTATGATGAATCAGTTAAAATTCAGAATTCCGCTCAGGATGTTAGCTGTTCTGTTCAGTCTCATCCTAACAATCGGAGTCCATGCGCAAATCACTGTCAACGGACATGTGAAAGATGCTACAGGTGAACCGATTATTGGCGCTACCATCCGTGTTACAGGTTCTACTACAGGAACTGTCAGCGATTTTGATGGTAATTTTACAATCAAGGCACAGCAGGATGCCACTCTTAACATTACCTACATTGGCTATCAACCTGCAAATGTCAAAGTTAGTCCAACTGTCACTGTCATTCTACAAGATGACACGAAAATGTTAGAAAACGTAGTTGTCATCGGTTATGGCGTAGCAAAGAAAAACGACCTTACAGGTTCCGTTACTGCCATCAAACCAGATGAGAAGAACCATGGCATCATAACATCTGCCCAGGACATGATTCAAGGAAAGATAGCAGGTGTGAATGTCAACTCCTCCACTGGTGAACCCGGCGACGGTGCCCAAATCCGTATCCGTGGCGGTTCTTCATTGAACGCCAGTAACAATCCATTGATTGTCATTGACGGTATGCCCATGGACAACAGCAACACTAAGGGCATGAGCAATCCTCTGTCACTAGTCAATCCTAATGACATTGAGTCGTTTACTGTATTGAAGGACGCTTCTGCCACTGCCATTTACGGTAGCCGCGGTTCTAACGGCGTGATAATCATCACCACAAAGAAAGGCCGCAAGAATCAGGCTCCAAAGGTATCCTACAATGGTACGCTCTCTTTCAGTACCATTGCCAAGAAGTTGGATTTAATGAATGCCTCCGAGTATACCGAACTGATAAAGAGCAAGTATGGTGAGACATCTTCCGCTTATCTGGGTCTTGGTTGGAAACAGAAAAATGAGGATGGCACTCCAGACTTCTCCGCAGGAACCTATGACACTGACTGGCAAGACGAAATTTACCGCACGGGTGTCAGCCACGACCACAATGTGAGCGTTACTGGTGGAGTAGGCAATGACAGTTGGTCAATGCCTTACCGTGTCAGTGCAGGATATACCGGCCAAGGGGGTATACTGAAAGAATCCAGTTACAAGCGTTTCACGGCCGGATTCACCCTTAACCCTTCATTGCTTGACGACCACCTTAACATGAACATCAATGCAAAGTATGCCCATTCCAAAACAATTCCAGGCGGTACGGACGCTATTGAGGCGGCTAACAAAATGGATCCTACACGTCCTGTAACAAGTGCAGATGAGGAGTTCGCCAACTGGGGCGGTTATTGGCAGTGGACCAAGAGTACTTCCGAGTATGACAAGACTTTCCTGTACGCACGTAACGATGATGCTCCGAAAAACCCGGTAGAACTTATCAACAACAACAACTTCTACAAAAAGGCGGATGTCATTCTTGGCAACTATGAAGTAGACTATAAGATTCATGGTCTGGAAGATCTCCGTCTCCATGCCAACTTCGCGGGAGAATATACAAATGGCGGTGAATACACTGACCAGTCACCTTATTCAACCTACGGTTTCTACTATGGCAGCGTAGGAGAGAACAAGGAGAAAAAGTACAATGTGACAGCCACGGCTTACGCACAATACTACAAGGACTTCAACAAGGACAACCACTTTGACATCATGGGCGGCTATGAATACAGCCACATGAAGTATTGGGGCGATGAATGGTTCAAGAGTTATTATCCGACAACCAACGAAGCCACGTACGATGACGGTACGCCAAAGGCCGGCACGGAAAACTCTTCTTCTGCTAAAGAATGGAAAGGACAAACCTTCCTCGTCAGCTGGTACGGACGTGCCAACTACACACTCATGGACCGTTACCTGTTTACTCTCACTGCACGTTACGACGGTTCAAGCCGTTTTGCCGACGGACACCGTTGGGGCTTCTTCCCCTCTGCCGCTTTCGCATGGCGTGTAAAGGACGAATCTTTCATGAAGGACATTGAAGCTATCAGTGATTTCAAAGTACGTCTGGGATGGGGCAAGACCGGCCAGCAAGACACAGGCAAGGAATACTACACATCCGCCTACAAGAAAAGCACCAACGGGTATTATTATTACCCGGTAGGTACCGGTACTGGTAACACAGGTGTACTGTACAAGCCATTGGCTTACAATAATGAGCTGACATGGGAGACAACAACTACATGGAACCTCGGTATTGACTATGGAATGTTCGACCAACGACTGACATTCAACGTCGACGGCTACATACGCAAGACAACAGACCTGCTATGTACTCCGACTATCCCTGCCGGACAGAATTTCGACAATGCCATCATGCTGAATGCCGGTGCCTTGAAGAATACGGGTATTGAATTCGCAATCTCCGGCAAACCAGTAAAGACAAAGGACTGGTTCTTGGAAGTCGGTGTCAATGCCGCTTACAACAAGAACGAGATTACAGAACTCTACGGAGGCCGTGATATCATCGAGGCCGGAATGGAAGTGGGCCAAGACCAGGTGATTACATATCACAAGGTAGGCATGTCCGCCAACTCTTTCTGGGTTTACCAACAGGTATATGACGAGAGTGGCCGTCCTATAATGGGATGCTACGTAGACCGCAATTCTGACGGAATAGTAGATGAAAATGACCGTTATTTCTACAAGAGCATCTCTGCTCCATGGACAGGCGGCTTCAATTTCAAATTAGCATACAAGAACTGGGATCTCGGTGCCAATTTCCGTGCAAGTTTTGGAAACTATGTCTATAATGACATCGAATCAGGGAAGGCCAACACTTCTGTGCTGTACAACTCAAAGGGGTACTATGAGAACAGCACACAGGACATAGTAAACCTTGGATGGACTTCATACAACTATTCGCTTACCGACTATTTCATTCAGAATGCCAGTTTCCTAAAGTGTGACAACATCACATTAGGCTACAATTTTGAAGATGTCTTCAAGGCCGGCACTTACAATGGCATTTCCGGACGCGTATATGTATCATGTTCCAATGTGTTTACCATCACTAAATACACAGGTCTTGATCCAGAGCAGACAACAGGTAAGGAGAGCAACCTCTATCCACGTTGCCGCACTTTCCTACTCGGGTTGAATCTTAATTTCTAATTATATAAACTGAATATAATATGATACTAAATAAAATCAAATCAATAGTGCCTGCAGCGGCTTTAATGCTGACGGCAAGCCTCAGTTCCTGCATGGGTGACCTTGACAAAGGCAACATCGACCCTACCGTGGAACCAACTGTGGACGTCCTCGGTCTATACAGCAAATGCTATGCCGGGCTGATAATGGAAGGCAATGACGGGGAAGCCGATTTCACCATTGATGATGCCGGCAAGTCTACTCTGCTGAGAAACATCTTCAATTTCAATGAACTCTCCACTGACGAATCTATCTGCTGGTGGTCTGACGGTGGTCTGACGGACATCGGTTTCAACAAATGCGAACCGGGGAACGCGACGTTAAAAAACCTCTATTACCGTCTCACATCAAACATCACATACTGCAACAAGTATATAGAATTAGCAGAGGCACAGCAGGACAAGACTATGCTGGCAGAGGTGAGGTTCATCCGCGCCTACAACTATTTTCTGATGCTTGACTTCTTTGGTGACCCTTCATTTACAGAAGTTATATCTTCAGAGAATCCAAAGCAAGCCCATACCTACAATAGCAATTTCGACCCCAATGCGACTTATTCACGTGCAGACCTGCTGAAATTGGGACGCGAATTCATGTTCAACTGGCTTGTCAATGAACTTACCACCGCTGAAGTTGATATGCTTGAACCTGCAGCAAAGACCGACACAGACCCGAACTACGGCCGCGCAGACAAGGCTGCCGCATGGTTACTGTTAAGCCGTCTCTATCTGAATGCCGGTACATACCTCAACAATGACGGGCAGAACAACCCTGACTGGGACAAGGCTTTGGAATATTCAGAAAAGGTAATCAACTCCGGTTATGCACTGTTTGATGACAGTAAGATATCCCCTGCTGCAAATGCTAACGGCTACAAGCCATACGACCTGCTCTTCATGGGCGACAACGGGTCCAACGGCGCAAGTTGCGAAGCCATACTTCCTCTTCTGCAGGACGGCAAGACAACTAAAGGATGGGGCGGTTCACTCTTCTTCATCGCCGCTATGTGGAATGCCGAAATGAAAACTGTCACCAACCTCACAGCCGGCACTACAGGCAACACATGGTCAGGTATGCGCTGCCGCCCACAATTCATTGAAAAGTTCACGAACAATCCACAGTCCTTCGTAGGCAAATCCACTGCGGACATCCGCACACTCAACATTGACGACAGAGCCCTCGTATGGGGAAAGGGGTCAGCCAGCGATCCACGCACTCTCGACCTCGGGGACAATTCCAGTTTCTACCAGGGGCTGGTAACGACAAAATGGAACAACAACTACTCCACCGGTGCAAGCCCTCACGACTCCTACGATGTTGACATCGACTTCTTCCTGTTACGGAAAGCCGAGGCTTATCTCAATGCTGCCGAAGCGGAAATGCACATCAACGGCGAAGGGTCCGTAAAAGCGAAACAGTATATAGACCAACTGAGAAATCGCGCACATGCCACTATCAGTGCCACCTATACACTCAATGACATACTTGCAGAACGCTCACGCGAGATGTACTACGAAGGAATACGCCGCACAGACCTCATACGCTTCAACCAGTTCGGAGGTACTCAGGCGACTTATAACTGGTCATACAAGGGCGGCAACATCAACGGTGTGACCTTCGACAAGCATTACAATCTTTTCCCTATCCCGACATCAGAAATACAGGCCAACAGCAATCTGACACAGATTGACGGATACAACGAGATTACGGAATAACATAGTACAAACAGATAAAAATAAGATACGCAATATGAAACATAAATTATTGCTTGGCGCAATGCTCATTGGCACCGCCGGCTTATTCTCAGCCTGCTCGGACGACAGAGACTCTAACCCTACGCTTATCCAGCCTAACGAAATGATTCTCAACACCCCGGCATACATCAACCAGACGGTTGACCTCAGTGCGACCGAGACTCTTCCACTGACATGGTCACAACCCCAATACACAGCTGACAACGCTCCTGTCAATGCGACATACGAAATCCAAGTGTCACATACCAATTCGTTCACGGTCTCAACAACCGAGGCTGATGCCGATGAGTCAGGTGAACTGAAGGCGGACTACGCCATCATTGACAAGACATCACAGGTATGCAATGCCGAGTTGGCAGCAGAGGAACTGGATAAAGCCCTCTTGCAAATAGAAAAATGGACAGAGGGCGATGTGCCTGCCGAAACGGAAGCTTACATACGCATCAATGCCTATATTCTTGAAGGGACAAAAAAACTGAATGCCATTGCGTCCAATGCCATTAAAATGACGGTCAATCCTTATTACATGGAAATGAAAGATGCCGCTCCTATCATCTTCTATCTCGTAGGCAACAACTTTGGCGACGGAGCATGGAGTGACAAACCGGGGTTGAGCAGTTTCCCGATGTTCGTACAAAACGGTTACTCTTACGACAAGAAGAGCGGAGCAGGAGAGATAACATATCTCAACTACTTCACCACAGACGGATGGAAGATCCAGCCGGCTGACTTCAACTGGGACTACGGTTTCATGGGTGACGGCAGCAATGCCGCAGTTTACCGCAATGGAGGCTCGGATAATGGTAACATAACGGTGGATCCGGCAGGATACTATCTCATTACAGTCAACACGGGCACCAACGAATGTACCATAACGAAAAAGGACATCACGCCTGCAGTCTATGACCGAATCTGCATCACTGGCACTTTCTGTGATTGGGCGGACAAAGACATGACTCCCGTCAACAAAACCGGCGAGAACCACGTATGGTGCTATGAACTTACCGTGGAAGCCGGTAACGTGGCCAATGTCAAGTTCAAGATTCCCGATTCATGGGACACGAATTGGGGTTACGGCTCTGCTGACGGTGAAGTGAACACCTGCGGAAAGGGCACTAACGGTGGCAAGAACATAGGCGTTGCCGAAGGTACGTGGATTATCATGTTCAACGACATCACAGGCGAGTTCAGCATCATTACCAAGAAGTAAACAAACGATTAACCTTCTAACACAGAATTTGTTATGATAAAAGAAATATTATATAGCGCTATCATCGCTGCAGGCCTCACTGCCTGCAACGGTGACTACGCCGACTGGCTAAGCCCACAGAGCAATGCAGCGAAAGAGGCAGCCGAGAAATTCGAGATGACAGTGCAGCCGCTGGTCCAGTCTATAGACTTTGCAGAGGTAACGGATGACAGCGTTGCATTTTTCTCCACCAACCTTCAGGCCGGACAGGTTGACAGTTTTGAAGTAAGCGTATTGCCTGCCACAGAAGAAGTAACCAGTGCCACAAAACCTTATGTCATCAAAGCGACAACAGAGGGCATGGTAGCGGTGAAAGACCTGGTGGGAGCTGTCTGCTCTTTCTATGGCAAGGCACCGACAGCACGCACCATGAACATTACGGTCAAGGCGCAAGTTAAGGTTACCACAGAGGACGGTACAGTAACCGTTGCCAAGTCTGCCTCACCTTTTGCCTTTACCGGTACTCCCGACGCTCCGGAAATATCACAGCATTACTACTTGATTGGAGCGCCGTCAGAATGGGCAGCAAACTGCACTACCATGCCATTCACGCACAGTGACTTGGACGTTTATGAAGATCCGGTCTTCACGGTGACATTCCCCGTTGCCAACGGTGATACATGGTTTGCTTTCGCAGATGACGTTACCGTAGAGAAAAATGATTGGGCTTATGTATATGGCTGCGCTGAAGGTAATGGCAACAACGGTACAGAGGGTATGGTCGGCCGCCGCAACACACTTGGCAATGATGGTTCTTTCAAGGTAACTGTTGCCGATGATGCCAAATACATAAAGTTCACCATCAACATGATGGACGGCACTTACAAGATTGAGAAAATCAATTATAGTGCATACTTCTATGAAATAGGTAACGAGAGTGGCTGGACTGCCTCCCACGCCCTCTACGGTGCTAATGCCGACGGCAAGTATCAGGGGTACTACTACCTCAACGGAACTTTCAAGTTCAAGCCTAATGCCGATAACTGGGATGGTGACTATGAATACGATGGAGAAGGCAAGATTGCAGACAATGGCGGTGACAACTGCCCTGATCCAGGTGCAGGTGTCTACCAGATTGACGTTGATCTTGTTGCCGGAACATACGCTCTTACTAAGGTTAACTCCATAACTATAGTGGGCAACCACAATGGATGGTTACAGGATGACTCTAACTGTCACATGACATATAATGCAGAACTTGGATGCTGGGAGATAACGACCGCATTGAAGGACGGGTTCAAATTCGCGATGAATGACGCATGGGCCATTAGCTGGGGAGGTGCCAATGGTGCCCCTACCGCTTATGTTATGCTAACCCAGACTAATGGAAAGGATCTCAGTTTACCTAACGGTGAGGGAACCTATAAAGTACAGTTGTATCTGACATACGAGGGCAACAACCATGTAGTTTTCACAAAGCAATAAACTATCAGGGTCTTGGCTTAAGAAACCCCTTTTCCCACAGCCAAGACCCTACTATACACACAAAGGTGGTAATGGATTTCGCATCCATTACCACCTTTGTGTGTATAGTTTGTTTAGGCGTTTACTATTCCTGTACGCCAATTCGGGATAAACCTGTCACGGAAACGGCATTTTCGCTTACACTTTGCTTTTTCAGAACCTTCACCTTTGCCATAAGAAATAGACAAGAACACATATAGAAAAGGTGTGTCCAGTACATAGAAAACGCTAAAAAACGGATTATTGACGGGCAAGGATAGGGAACAGAATGTAAAAGGATAGGAATTGCAGTGTAAAAGGATAGGAGTTACAACACAAAAAGGCTGCCTTTGTTGCATGATTTGCGCCCTTTTGCAAGGCCTTTACAGCCTTTCTGCTCGGGTTACATGTATAATCAGCATGTTGTCAACATCTTATAAAATTCGCGACATTCGCATATTTGAAGACGTTTTACGAGTTCATCACCATCATCGCATTCCTGAATCGTTGTACAAAAGCAATGTGTCACGGATAATCGTGTTTTCGTAGCAAGGTGTAAAAACGCCACAAATAGAAACGGCACAATGTAAAACGTATAAACACACCAGTTCGGGACAATAACCAAGTACACCGGCAAAGCGGCGGATAGGGCGGAAACCATGACAATCACTCTTCATTCCCGTCGTCCCATCCATCTTCATCCCATCCGAAGAGGGTAGGATCGACAAAGGAATCCATAGCACGGCGATCCTTCTTCGTAGGACGCCCTGTACCACGGGCACGGTCGACGAAGCCGCTCATGCGTGACATCTCAAGGATTTCATACTGCTTGGGGTCTGTCACATTCTCGTAAACCTGCGCTGTCAGTTTAGCCCCTACCCGACTTTCTATAGCATTGAGTATCTTGAAAGAATAGACTATCGGTGACTTTTTAACGTTCACCGTCTCACCTGCCTTCACTGTCCGTGAAGGTTTGGCATTGGCTCCGTTCACAGTTATCCGCCCATTCTTACATGCATCTGCTGCAATAGAACGGGTTTTGAATATTCGTGCCGCCCACAACCATTTGTCAAGGCGGGCACTCTCCTGATACTTTAGTTTCTTTTCCTCCATCTTGTTCTTTTTATTCTTAGAATTGTGGTTGGAAAGTATATCTCTTTCATATACCTGTTTCTCGGTCTCCCAACCCGACCAAAAGTCTGCAACGAAGAATCTACTTCTTGTTAAACTGATTCATTGTAATATCAATCCCAGCAAGAACGAAAGACTTTATCATCTCACAAGCCGTGGATACGAGTGGATTGAGTATAACCTTATCCTCGTCAGAAAATTTGCCAAGCACCCAATCTACCTGCTGTCCTTTCTGATATTCTGCACCTATTCCCATACGCAGACGAGCATATTTCTGCCCTATCAGTTGTTGTATATGTCCGAGTCCATTATGACCTCCGTTGCTCCCGTTTCCCTTCAGCCGCATCTTACCCAATGGCAGAGCAAGATCATCAACTATGATTAGAAGATTTTCTGTAGGAATGTTTTCCTTCTCCAACCAGTAACGCACAGCATTACCACTTAGATTCATAAATGTAGTAGGCTTCAACAGTATCAGTTTTCTTCCCTTGACGCTTGTTTCGGCAACAAATCCGTAACGTTTGTCTTCAAATGTGACACCCTGCTCCTTCGCAAAAGCGTCAACCACCATCCATCCGGCATTGTGTCTTGTCTCGTTATATTCCGGTCCAGGGTTGCCAAGACCTACTATCAAATATTTTTCCATTAAGTAAGTGGACAAAATTAGTTTTATAATATTCTTTTATTGAAGTCGTTGATTGTCAGTGGCGCCCGGCACACAGTGACGCTTGCCTAAGCAAGAAACAACTGCTTAAGCACCTTAACGGCACAAGCAAAAAGGACACCCTTGAAAGCCAAGAGTGTCCCTGTTCTGGTTACCTTATAGCAAGGTCGTTAGGGTTACGCTGTAGTAGCGGCAGCGGCAGCAGCCTGTGCAGCACGTGTCATCTTAACAGAGCATACAACAACCTCGGCTGGAGTTACTATTTCAAGTCCTTCGAATGAAAGGCTACCAACCTTGATAGTCTTACCAATTTCAAGATTTGTAACATCTATATCCAACATCTCTGGAATCTGTGTATAAGGAGCTTTAACCTTAAGCAGACGTACAGAAAGACTCATGCGACCACCAAGACGAACACCAGCGGCAAGGCCGTTGAGTTTCACTGGGATACCTACTGTTATAGGCTTCTCAGGGGTAATTTCAAGGAAGTCTACATGAAGTACAGCGTCTGTTACAGGCTCGAACTGGAGCTCTTTGATAATAGCGGTGTGCTTTTCTCCTTCAATATCAAGAACGATAACGTATATGTGAGGAGTATAGATAGCCTTGCGCAACTCCGTAAATGGAATTGAGAAAGCCAAAGCCTCAGGAAGGCCGTCTGCGCCTTTCTTCTCGCCATACAAGTTACAAGGAACAAGTCCCTCCTTACGCATCATCTTAGAAGCCTTCTTGCCGATTTCGCTGCGCTTCTTTCCTGAAAGATTAATTTCTAACATTTTGTGTTACTCTAAATTAAGTTTGATAATGGTTTGCGGTTGCTTAATTCGCCATCACACTGAAAAATATCCCCCTATTTATAGGGAACATACTTCAAAAGCGGTGCAAAGGTAATGCTTTTTCTTGATATACACAAAGTTTTACTACAAAATAGCACTTAATGGACGCAAAAACAGCGTTTTTCTTTTGCCATACCACCTTTTTTATTTAACTTTGCACTCAATATACTTTATAATCGGACACAGCGCTCTCAAAAAAAACGATTCTGGTGGTTTAGTATTTTAGATGTTTGGTTTTTGACATTAGACTAAACGGATAAAGTGCCAACAAACTAAACGATTCTAAATAACGACAAACAGCTAAACGGCCAAAATGCAAAACAACAAGACAACAATGATTAACAGGGAACTTATACGTATAAAGACGGTTCAGTTAACCTATGCTTATTTTCAGAATGGTAATCAGAACATAGACAATGCAGAGAAAGAACTGCTGTTCTCGCTTTCCAAGGCTTATCACCTATACAACAGTCTGCTGCTACTGATTGTCGCCATAACACGCATGGCAAGAAAGCATACGGATATTGCTACTGCAAAGGCAGAACGCGAACACTCCGCAATGCCTTCACTGAGGTTTTCGTTCAACAAATTCGCAGTACAGCTTGAAGAGAACAACATGCTACGGACATTCACAGAAGAGCAAAGGAACATTTGGGAAGATAGAACGGAGTTCGTAAAGAACCTTTTCCACCACATAGAACAAAGCGAGGTTTACAAAGTGTTCATGGACTCGGATGATGACGACTACGAAACGCACCGCGAGGTATGGCGAAAGTTATACAAACAGTTCATACAGGACAACACAGAACTGGAGAACACCCTTGAGGAGGTAAGTCTGTATTGGAATGATGACAAGGAAGTCGTTGACACCTTTGTACTGAAAACCATCAAGCGTTTTGACCCAAAAACAAATGCGAAACAGGAGCTGCTACCGGAATATACCGATGAAGAAGACAAAGAATATGCACGGAAACTGTTCCGTGCCACAATTCTTAATGCCGAGCAATATCAACGGTACATGACAGAAGCAAGCCACAATTGGGATTTCTCACGATTGGCTTATATGGATGTGGTGATAATGCAGATTGCCATTGCGGAAATGCTGACATTCCCCAATATCCCTGTCAGCGTCACAATAAACGAATATGTGGAACTGGCAAAACTATATTCCACACCTCGTAGTGGCGGATATATAAACGGTATGCTCGACACAATAGCACGACACCTTATAAGCAATGGCAAAATGCTCAAGCATATGCCAGAGAAAACAACAACAAAGTAAAAAAAAGAAACCAACAAACATGACAACAAACATGATTCTTGCCGCACAGGGCGCAACCGGAGGCGGTTATTCTATGATTATTATGATGGTAGCAATCTTCGCCATCATGTATTTCTTCATGATTCGTCCACAGCAGAAGAAGCAGAAAGAGATAAAGAACTTCCAGAACTCCATCAAAGAGGGCACAAAGGTCATCACTGCCGGTGGAGTATATGGCGTTGTACGCCGTGTCATCATGGAGCAAAGTTCCCTCGAAGTGGAGGTGGCAAAGGGTGTAACCATCACCGTTGACCGCAACTACGTATTCGCAGATGCGGCATCACAACAGCGGCAGAAGTAAAATGCAGTAGCAACTCCTTCTTATGGACTCACTGCACTGGCAGCATAAATACAAGGACACCAAGGACTTCTTGTTCAAACTATTGAACAAGGAGTTCTTGGTTTTCTCGTTTTTCCTTTTTGTCAGCGCAGCATTCTGGTTTCTTTCCACACTCAACGAGACCTATGAGAAAGATATTAAAGTGCCAATCTCCATTACTGACGTACCACCAAACATCGTAATAACCGACGGCCTCCCTGACAGTGTGCGGATAACACTGAAGGATAAAGGCTTCAACCTTTTGAAATATATCTTCAACAATGATATACGACCGATAAGGCTCCAGTTCATACTCTACGCAAAAGCACACGGAAAAGGTAGTGTCACGCCATCCGACGTACAGAAGATACTAAAGCCACGTCTTGACGAATCCACCACAATACTCGCCGTAAAAGCAGAACATTGGGATTTCTATTTCTGCCATGGCAACAGAAAGCGGGTGCCGATACTAATAAGTGGCAACATATCCGCAAAATCAAATTACTATGTAAGCCGCTGCACACTTATACCCGACAGCATAACCATCTTGGCGGAAACAGAGGCACTTGACACCATACAAGCCGTGTACACAGAAGTCATTTCACTTGAAAACATATCTGAGTCCACCACGCGCGCCATATCACTCCAACATATAAAAGGAGTAAAACTGGCAACTGACAAGATCAGTATGAGTATCATTACAGACCAACTCACAGAAGTCATCGTAAAGGTCCCTGTCAAAACGGTAAACGTTCCTGAAGGCATTTCCCTAAAAACATTCCCTGCGCAAGCGGAAATAAGGGTCGCTGTAGGAGTACGCAACAGCAATGTAGTGAAACCGGAACTGTTCAATGTCGTTGCAGACTATAAGGAACTGTCCACCACCCCATCCGAAAAGCTCCGTCTTAAGATACTCTCACAACCACGGGGAATAGTCAGGGCCTACATCATACACCCCACAGTGGACTATCTTATCGAGAACGACAATAACTAACCGTAACAATATAAAAAACAGAAAATGCGCTACTGCATAACAGGCGGCATCGGTGCCGGAAAATCCTATGTCTGCAGAAGACTGGAACAGCACGGCATCCGGATATATGACTGTGACAGCGAAGCAAAACGACTGCTGCACACGTCCACCGCACTGAAGGCCGCCCTCACATTGCTCATAGGCAAAGAGGCATACCACACTGACGGCACCCTGAACAAGACTGCCGTAACCAGTTTTCTGCTCATATCAGAAGAGAACAAGCAACGAATCAACGCCATTGTGCATCCGGCAGTAATAAAGGATTTCTACCAGTCAGGACAACAATGGATGGAGAGTGCTATACTATATGAAGCACACCTTGAACAATATGTAGACAAGGTCATTGTCGTAACGGCACCTGCCGAAACACGCATAAAGCGCATAATGCAACGTGACAATATTACCTACGGGAAGGCCAAAGAATGGCTTGACAAGCAGACCGACCAAGAAGCTGTGGCAGCAAAAGCCGACTATGTCATCATCAATGACGGTACAGCCGACATCGACAAGCAGATTGAGGTAATGCTCCAAACAATGGAAAGCCAGACAGGCAGTACACTCCAGACACTAACTTGACCATCAAACATTTCAATAACAAAAAAACAAATAACATCCAAGAAAATGCAAAAGACAATACTCGCCATTTCAGGCAAACCAGGACTTTACAAACTCGTTTCACGCGCCAAGATGAGCCTCATTGTGGAAGCACTCGACGGCACACACAAACGTATGCCGGCCTTTGCAAGTGACCGTGTCACCTCACTCGCCGACATAGCTATGTACACCGATGAGGAAGACATCCCTCTGATGAACGTCATGATAGCACTCCGCGACATGGAAGAGGGCAAGAAAACCAGCATAAACTGGCGCAAGGCTTCAGCCAAAGAATTACAGGAATACTTTGCACAGTTCGTACCGACCTTCGACCGTGACCGCGTACATAACAGCGACATAAAGAAACTCCTCCAATGGTACGACATCCTCATTGACGAGGGCATAACAGACTTCGAGGATTTTCTAAAGCCTACAAACGGCGACAATGTTGACGACAGGGAAGAATAACATGACTGACCGCAACACAGAAGGCCTGAACCTACTTGGAAAGAAGACGGAATACCGCAACGACTATGCGCCGGACATCCTTGAGACATTCGAGAACAAACACCCAGAAAACGACTATTGGGTACAGTTCAACTGTCCCGAGTTCACTTCTCTGTGTCCTATTACCGAGCAACCGGACTTTGCGGAAATAAAGATTTCATACCTTCCTGACCAAAGGATGGTGGAAAGTAAAAGCCTTAAACTGTACCTTTTCTCTTTCCGTAACCACGGTGCATTCCATGAAGACTGCGTGAACATCATCATGAAAGACCTCATCAGGCTAATGAACCCGAGATACATAGAGGTTACCGGCATATTTCTTCCTCGTGGAGGCATATCCATCTACCCCTATGCCAACTATGGGAAGCCTGGCACCAAATATGAACAAATGGCCATCAACAGATTGGAGAACAAGCCTACAATGTAAGTAAGTGTGCAGATTCATGTCTATGACAATGTTTTGTTGAATCCCCCGGATTATCAGTGTTGCCCGGCACGCTGTGACACTTGCATGGGAAAGGAAACACCAACAAAACCAAACAGCCACTTAACATAAAGAAAAGGCATAATACCGACAAATGCCTCAACCACATTGCAAAAGCAATGTAGTTGAGGCATTTTCTATTCCACCTCCAGTTTCAACTCCTTCTTCATAGCGGCAAACGCAGAGTTGGTATCTACCAGTTTCTTGAAAAATTCATGTGGCGACAATCGCCGTACGATCTCCTTTTGGTCAGCAAGACGTAACTTCATTGTCACGCCACCGTTATGCAGACACTTTGCCATAGTCACCTGAACACGATGGAATATGGCATCAATGTCATTCTGCAGCATAACATTCTCCACAATACAGTCAATGTGCGGAAACTCCGTTATCTTCAACTGTACATTCATCATACGCTTAGCCAATGCACTCTGCTTCGTCTGCATCATCCTATTGCACATAGAGAGCCACTCTCTACGCACATCGTCATCGTCGAACTGCGCCTTCTCATTGGCGGCCTCACCAAGCGGCATGGTCTCTTCCACCTTAGTCTCCTTCACATCACCATTCATTATGTTGTGGAACGAGGCTCCGATAGAACCAAGCCTTATGCGCGAGCGTGGGGCATTGGAAGCAGATTGCTTTACTGTCTGGCTTACCACATCAGCACTGGCACCAAGAACGTGTGGAGCATCAGCGGCATTGTCAGTAGTATATTGTTCGTTAATCTGGTTTTTATTTGACTGCCCCTCTCCCTCGGAAAGAGTGGACGAAGCGGCATTAACGGCACCAACCTCCTCCATCAGTTTTCTGAACAATGCTTTTAGACGTTTACAGGGCCGACGCCCACCTGCGGCATCGTCACCGTCTTCCTGTGTAATCTGCGCCACCTGTATCAGTGTCAGTTCCACAAGCAGACGCTTATTGCTGCTTTGCCGGTAACTGACGTCACACTGGTTAAGCAGTTTCAACGCCCTATACAGGAATTTAGGTTGGCAACGTTTAGCCTGTTCCGCATAACGTTGCCGCTGTGCGTCACCCGCCTCTATCAGTTGCGTTGTCTGCTGGTCAAGCGCCATCAGCACATTGCGGATATGCGATGCCAGTCCGTTTATGGTCTGGCCACCGTCAAAACCACGTGACAATATACCATTCAGCACCATCATCACCTCCGCTACCTTATTGTCAAGACAGTAGTCCACAATATCGAAATAGTTGTCAGCATCCAGAACATTGAGATCTTCTATCACCTTCTGGTATGTGATGTTGCCCTGACAGAAAGACGCAGCCTGGTCGAATATGGACAAAGCGTCACGCATACCGCCGTCAGCCTTCTCCGCAATGACGTTAAGCGCAAGATTCTCGTACGCTATACCCTCACTCTCCGCCACGTGCTTCAGATGGCCGATGATACCCTGCACCGTCATACGTTCAAAGTCATAAACCTGACAGCGTGATATTATGGTGGGCAGAATCTTATGCTTCTCTGTTGTTGCAAGAATGAATATCACGTGTGCCGGCGGTTCCTCCAAAGTCTTGAGGAAAGAGTTGAAGGCGGCGGTAGACAACATGTGCACCTCGTCGATGATGAATACCTTGTATTTACCCGTCTGCGGCGGAATGCGCGTCTGTTCCATCAAGGTCTTGATATGCTCCACACCGTTATTGGATGCGGCATCAAGTTCAAAGATGTTCAACGACCGTCCCTCCTCAAAGGCCCTACAGCTCTCACATTGCCCGCAGGCATCGCCGGAAGGTGTAGGCGTAAGACAGTTTATCACTTTGGCGAAAATACGCGCGCAGGTGGTCTTGCCCACACCACGCGGGCCGCAGAAGAGATATGCGTGTGCCAGTTTTCCTGACTGCACGGCATTCTTCAGCGTTGTGGTAAGCGCAGACTGTCCTACGACACTGTCAAAGGTCATAGGGCGGTATTTGCGTGCTGAAACGATGTACGAGGACATAGATTGGGAAGTTATAAGTTATGGGTTGTGAGTTGTGAGTTATGAGTTATGGGTTGTGGGTTATGAGTTATGGGTTATGGGTTATCACTATTCCCCGCCATCCCTGCTTCTGAACCACGTGGCAAGGACAGTGCCTGAAATGGAATGCCATGCACAACTCAGCGCACACGGAATGACGGCCAAAGGGCAGGTGGCCACAAAGAACGTTGATGCCAACACCGTAGCAAGTCCGGCATTCTGCATACCTACCTCAATGGAAACGGTTCTGTTTTTCGCTTTTGAGAAATGGAACAGCCGCCCCACGGTGTAACCTGTAAGATACCCAAGGGAATTGTGCGCAAACACCACAGCGAAGACCAGAAGGAAGAACGCCACACCCTCAAGGAGCAGCTTATCGTGTACAGCAGATATTACGCCACCCACAATGCAGGCCAGGCCAAGCACACTGAAAGCAGGCATCACGGACTGCGCCTGCTTAAAATGCCCGTTCCTGCCAAAGAAAAGATTGGCAAGAAAACCTATTGTGACAGGTATCAGTGTAACAATGAGAATATTGAGGAACATTCCCAAGGCATCCACCTCCACCTGTTCACCTGCCAGCCACAGCACAAGAAGTGGAGTCATGACAGGGGCAAGAAGTGTAGACGCAGTTGTCATGCCGACAGAAAACGCCACATCACCGCGGCAAAGGTAAGACATAATGTTACTCGACACACCACCGGGGCAACAGCCCACAAGGATAATGCCAACAACAACCGGCTTAGGAATGGCTACACCGAGATAGCCCATGCCCACAGTCAACGACCATGCTATCAAGGGCATGAGGGAGAATTGGGCACAGGTGCCAATGAGTATATCCAACGGACGCGCTGCAAGCACCCTCATATCGTGCACAGTCAGTGTCAGACCCATAGTGAGCATGATAAAGCCAAGGATGCACGACTGCATCGTCCCATGTACCCACGCAAACAGATTTGGCAAGAAATAGGTCATCAGCGCCACGGCAATGATGAACCAAGAAGTGTAAGTTGACAGCCAACGGCTGAACTTCAATAAGAGATTATACATTATTATTGTATGATATATCATTTGCAAAATTACAACTTTTTTTTGAACCATACAACATAAACCACAACAAAAGAATTAATTTTGCCCTCTTACTTACAATTTTTCATATTCCCGGAACCTTACCAATCCAACCATTTTTTCACTAACGGAACTTTGGCACGGCTGATGATAATATCCGTGTCCTGATAGCAGCGCAGGCGGAGGTGCATCTTGCCAAGGAAGTGTGCCACGAGCGAATCCACAGCATCCACGTTGACAATGTACTGACGGGTGACGCGCATGAACTTCTCGGGGTTGAGTTGCGAATCCAGCTCCTCAAGCGTCTGCGTCAGACAGTATTGCTTTCCGGAAAGTGTATAAAGGTAGGCACTGCCTTCAATCAGTCCGATGTGACTTATTTCGGATACAGGAATCACCTTCATCTCGTCTCTGAAGTTAATGAGGAAACGTTCACGATAACGCATTCCTCTCTGGCAAAGAGCACTGAGGATGGCTTGCAGTTGATCGGTATCAGAAAGACGGTCGGAGAGGCTTGCAGCTGCGTCTTTCAGTCTTGCTTCAACGTTGAGCAGTGCATCGGCAAGTTCCTCACGGTCAATGGGCTTAAGCAGATAGGCTATACCATTGAAACGGAATGCGTTGATAGCATACTGGTCGTATGCGGTGGTGAAGATGACAGGAATGCTTGATGGGGCTTTTGAAAGAGCCTCGAAACTAAGTCCGTCGCCCAATTGGATGTCGGCAAGAATAAGGTCGGCGTGCATGTCCGTACCAGAGAACCATGCAGTAGCCTCAGCATTGCTCTGCGCCACTCCAATAACCTCGGTCTCCACCTCTTCTATTTCAGTGAGCAGCCGGCAGAGGCGGTCGGCACTGCTTCTCTCGTCTTCAACAATCAGTATCCTCATAATATAGGTAACGAAACGGTGTAACGGTTTATTGTATTCTCTATCAGTATCTCTTTGGGTGAAAGCAACGAATAACGTTCCTGCAGATTGGTGTTGCCCATGTGGGTGGAGACTTCAGCGCATGAAAGAGGCTGGTTGTCGTTGCTTACGCAGATACGCCCACCATGGGTACCGATGCTGATGTTGAGCGGATGAGCCTGGGTGTGCTCATTGTGCTTCAGTGCATTCTCCACCAGCATCTGCAGCGAACAGGGAGCAATCATGCCGCTAAGGGAACGTACCTCAGGTGAAATATAAAGTTGGAAGGTTCCACCGAATCTGCTCTCCATTATGTGGATGTATTGTTCCAGAAAGGTCAGTTCATCAGCGATAGGCACCACCGTTTTCTCCACATTCTTAAGGTTATAACGATAAACCTTTGAAAGATTCATCAGAAAGGTCTGAGCACGACGGGGGTCTTCGTCAATGAGTTGTGAGAGGATGCTGAAATTGTTGAATACGAAGTGTGGATTAATCTGGTTCTCAAGCGACTTAAGTTTGAAACGGTCACGCTCACGCAGAATTCGAACATACGAACGCCAGTAGAAGATACTCACCACCAGCGAGATGATGAAGCACATCAGATAATCCACCAGTACCTCGCCCCACGTGAAGGGCCATAGATACAGAAGTTCACCGTCCATCAACATCCAGATGGCATAATAAAGCAGCAGGGCGAATAATGCAGACCCTGCCACTTTGACCAATATGTCCAGATACTTTATTCGTTTCATTCGTAATTGCAAAGTTAACACATCTGCACTTAACCAGTGCACAAATCTTAACCTTTCTACACTCTAACAGTGCATTTTAATGATAATTAGTCAAATCAATATACCTAACTGCCATACAAGATAACCTTATCTCTGATTTAAACAGATGTTTCTTGCTTAGACAAGCGTCACTGATAATCAACGGATTCAATAAAAAATATCGGATAACTGACTTTATACAATTACTTAGACCCCCACTCATATATCTTCATCTCCTACGTCTCATGCGGTTTCTACCACTTGCAGATTTCTCCTTCTCGAAGTTATCCAATATAGGGGTTTCCTCACGCTTTGCCTTGGTGCCACCGAACGTCCAGGTGATGCCGAGGGTGATGTCCTGCATGGATTCCGTATAGCGTAAAATATTGGTAAAATCCTTACTTTGCGTCACAGATTCCCACACCATCATGCCACCATGCCCAAGGCCTGTCATGCCACTCAGCGCAATATTCAACTTGTCTTTGCAGAACGAACGCGAGAGAGTAGTGCTAAGCATTGCCATGCCTGATTCATAACCCTGCAATGTCTTTCGGCGTGACATCCACTCCAGGTTGGTGTTCCACTTGATACCCCAAGGCAAATCCTGCATAAGTCCGGCATTGGTTTCGCCATACCATCCACGGTTGTGGGCATCTATAGCATCGCTTCGCATATCGCTGTAACCTACTTCGCCACTTACAGTCAGTCGTGTGCTGTTGGCTATATTCCACGATAAAAAGCCGCTCAATGCCGTATTGCGGTTCTTCGAGAGATTGCCGTAGGTAGTGTTGATGCGTCCGTCTATCAGCGTTGAGTATTGCGTAATCCCATCGTTGCTCCACGAATGATTCAGACTCATGCGCATGGCTATCTTACTCTTAGACAAAGTATAGACAAATGACATATAGTGCAGATGTTGTGCATCGAGGTTCGGATTGCCATACACCAGCTGTGTAGGATCAGAACGGTTGATATATGGATCCAGTTCGTTGATGCGCGGACGACTGATGCGTATGTTATATTGCAACCCAAAGGTACTACTCTCACCTGCATTGGCCGAAATACCTACCGATGGCACAAGGTCACCATAGTGGAGCGAGAACTCCGAGCCATCGCCCTTGAGGTAACGTGAATTCTGCCATGTATGCTCATAGCGTAATCCGTTCTTCACACCAAGCCATCCCCATCGTGCATCCCACTCTGCATAGAGGGCTGCTATATACTGATGCTGACGATAGTGAACACTTCCCTTGGCATTCTCTGCATATTGGCCATTGACAATTGTCTTCTCCACGGCATCACTCTCGCTGCAGTCGGCAGTCATCTTCATACCAGTATTGAGCAGATGTCCCTCACAGAGCGGAACGCTGATGTCAGACATGAAGATGTGTACCGTACTCTTATCTCGCGTTTCCGTGCGGTTATTGCGCAGGATAGAGGAAATTGCAGGATTGCTGAGGTCAAGCCAGTTGTAGGTATTCTCACTCTCATTGTCATTGGGAGCGTGACTGATCTGATAGTTGAAGAAGGCACGTCCTTTTTCTCCCCATTGGCGTTGATAGCCGATACTGCCATCAATGCCCACCCCGTTCATATTCACCATCTGACTGCCGCCGAAGTTCATACCTGTGCCCCACATAGATCCAGAATATAGGTAGGAAGGGTTTCCGCTATCCTTCATGCCATACCAGAAGCCAGAGACATTGGCATGCATGGAGCGTACTGAGTCTATCTCGCAACCTATGCCCACTTCACCCATAGTAAAGGGCATATTCGATGTTGACTTCCGACTCATCCATTGACGCGAGTTCTTACCAATAGCTTCAGATTCCATAACCGAGTTAGGCGAATACATGTATTCCGCATTCAGATTCATGTCATACGACCAGCGACCTTTATGTGCCGAAACACTTGCATCCAATCCCCAGTTCTTGGTACCAGCAGTGGAATGGACCGAACCCTGTGTGGCCGATTCCGCCTCCTCATCACTGAGGGCCATAAGCTGTTTGGCCCCTCCCCTCTTGGTAGTGATACATAGCACACCGCCAGCACCCTCAGCATCATATCCGGCACCAGGGTTGGTGAGGACCTCGATGCTCTTTACATTGACAGCAGGCATATTACGCAGCATCTTTGTCGGGTTGCGTGTGATGGTATTGTTCAGACGGCCATCCACATACACCTTGAACTGTGACGATCCGTTGACCGTAATGTTACCTCGGCCATCCACGGTCACCATAGGCACCTTGCGCAGCATCTCCAGCATGGTGCGTGTCTTTGCCTCTGTATCATTCTGTACCTGATAAGTGATTTTGTCCGTCTTTACCGACACCACAGGCCTTTGCACCGTCACCGTTACCTCATTAAGATCCACACTTTTTGATATGCTGTCCTGCACTTGCGATGTCTCACTTTGTGCAATTGCTTTTGTTGTAAAGCCCAGACATGCAACTATAATCAAAGCATTGCACGCCATATTGCCGACCGGATTTTTTCTATTCATTCCCGATGTAGTGTTATTGATTTCGGCTGCAAAGTTACACACTATTATTATCGTATGAAACAGGTACACTCCCGAACTGTCACTATTGGCCGGTGAAGTGTATGATAGGCATATTGAAATGTAATCAAAACAAAGGAACTACGTATGGCATTCCATCAGAAGCAGTCATACCGACAGAAAATGCCACATCACCGCAGCAGGAACAGAATAAATCAATGGCATAAGAATTTGCATCTATTCCGAATATATATTCCTTTTGTACTACCAGCAACAATGCATCTTCCTGACAAATCGAAACACTTGTCTGTAGTGTTCACCTTTGATTCAATGACAGGGATGCCTGTTGAATCCTCACACGTGAAATCCTTATTGCTGAAAACGCAAATACCATTTTCATAGCATGCCTTTATGCAGTTGTATTGACCTGACGTGTGCGTAAAACCAGATTCAAGAAATTCGTCTTTGTTTGCGCCTATACCTTCTACTACATAATACAGCCACTCGCCATCAGTATGGTCAACACCAGAGTCTATCATAAGACGTTTGCGTTTTACTCCGTTTACCGTAATATAGTATTCTTTTAGCACAGTGGTACAATCATCAATGCTTTCACCATTATGAAGGCCAACATCAAGCAACATGTCTATTTTACCATCGCTATCAAGGCGGTATACTTTGCCATCTTCTTCGTATGCCACCATGACGGAATCATGCCCTACGACTTCCCATAATTTATTGTTAAACAAAACCTTTGTGCATCGTCGATTATTTACTATTGTGTCGCTACCGACTTGCAAGCAGAAAGAACCAATAGTGTCAGTTCTGTTGTATGCGGACACTGTAGCACAAACCCATGACTTTCCCTCGGAAAGTATCCTCTGATAATTGTTTTGTCCCATAGCCAATGCTACGTTACAAAGCAAAGTGATAAAAAAAACTAACTTTCTCATTGTTGACATTTATTTATGATGATAAAAATTATTGCCACCCATGATATAAGAATAACTCTTACACCTTCATGCTCATTATATTTTGCATGTTCAAATTCTGCCCAATGCCTCTATTAAATGGTATGTTGGGAACATGTCACGTATAGAACTTCTATTGTTACCGTTTCTTTCGTTTGCATCTAAGAATGTCTTGATTTCATTGAAATACCCTTGACTGTATATTTGATTGTTTACCAATGAAGGAACAAAGTTATTCCGCTCATAAAGACGGAAGTATACGTTATTTTTGGGGGACACCTTCTCTATAGGTATGCCACAAATAGCCCCCATTTTGGAATGACACCCCAATTCTTCCATCTGATTCAGTATAAATGTTCCTTTGTGTGTGTTTACGGATAACACTTCCTCTGCACTTGACCACGAATAGGCAGTGGACAACTCTACTACACCTGTTATTTTCTCATGTTGCAATATCATGAAGAATGTCACTCCACCGTTTCCTGATTTCACGCGTCTATTTCCTATAATCTTAGCATTTCCGAAAAGGAAAGACACATAATCCAAAGGATGGATGAACAATTCTGCAAGTGCATTACCTTCTGGGTAAAGTCCCGTCGTATACCGATAATTATAGCTAATCAATTCACTACCTTTTAGTCTCTTTAACAAAATATCACTTAAAGGGGAATATCGTTTTTGCATACCCACCATTACAACTTTTGCCCCATACTGATCTGCAATGCCATCAAGCGTTCTCAACTCTTCCAATGTATAACATATTGGTTTTTCCACGAACAAGGATTTACCACTTTGAAGCACTTGAGACGAAAGGGAAAAGTGAGAAGAGGGTGACGAAGACACGAAGGCGCCTTTCACTTCATCGTCATTAAGTAGGGTCCACTAAATACTCTTCTTCTTTTTTCCAAATAGAGCAATGTTTACAACGAGACTGACATTTTGTTGTCGAATAAATCATCAATTGACTCAACTGCTTATGTCGGGGTCTGACCATATTATTTGCAAATATCAATCCATTGCGCAAATAATCACTCAATCCGTATATTTCTTTTTTCTTCATTGTTCGTCTTTAAGACTTTTTGAGGTTCTATACTTAATATAGATACCCCAAAAGTCTAAAAGACTGCATCAACAGATAAGAAAATTACCATGTGATTCTAATTCCGAACGGACTTGTAAACATCAACGGATGCTCTGTCCATATAGTATGTATCTCACTTTCAGAAGGTATAAACCAATTGAGCGTAGGCTCGACAAAGATACTTACATTAGGAACAAATCTGTATTGCAAACCGACACTGATGCCTGTCTGCCATTGCAGCGCTGGTGCAATATGTCTGCTTTCAGAATAAGCAGACTGCCAATCCACCATATAGTTGCTGTTCACCTTGCCATATACAGGAATATGGAGAGTGAGCCCAGCGGAACTGTATGCCGACAGGTTCTTGTAGTCAATCATGCGATATGACAGTTTTAGCGGCACGCCAAGATAATGAACTTTCTGATTCTTGACAATGGCATAACCACCTTCACCCAACATGAAACGTGAGTTCAGCAGTGAATATTGGATACCAGTCTCAATACTCCACCTATCCCCAAGAGGCTTGGTCACCGCAATGCCGAATGTTATCGGTTTGTCGTGTTGTTCGGTTTCCTTTATATCTCCACTGTTATTGTCTGCTATCTCCATCAGAGCAAGCGTATCTGTTGGTGTGTTATATCGTTTTATAATATGCAGATACTTGCTGTAATCCTCCCATGTGCTGACACTGTCAGGGAAGATTGACGATGACACATCAGAATCAATGTCTCCCAAGCCACCTGTGGCAAACAACTTATATACATTCTGTACCAAGGCCGAGCCAAGGGAACCAGCTGCCAGGAACTGCCACTTATGACTCTTTGTCTTTTCCTTGTCCACAATATATTCCACAGGTGTAATGACAGGCATAATGACAGTATCTTTCGTTGCAGTGCCAATACTGTCTTTTTCTGTCTTAACAGTCAACCGTTCTTCATCAACGGCATCCTGTAAATCCGGTACAGGTGTCGTGATGACGGTGTCAGATATGCCCGTAAAGTCATCTGTACTGTCAACATGTTCGTCTTTGATATGTGTGCAGGTATTGGCCTTTTCTTCCACATCCGTGGAAGGAACATGTTTTTTCTTCCTATATGTCTTTTTCTTTACAATCTTGACCTCACACACATTATTTTTTTCATCATGGCGTGACATAATAAGATACAATGGAACAAAGACAACAATCAAAAGGATTACAGACAGCATCTTATGCTCCAGCATGCGTTTTAACATTCCTTTCGCCCTCGAAAGTTATGATGATGAACTATGGGGCTCAATACCAAGCATATCAACAATCTGCTTATGAGAGAACCCTTCTATAACCGAAAGACGGAAAATCTTGCTATAGCCCTCTGGTAGTTGTGATACGAGTTCAAGAATATCCTTGCTGTTCATATCAGAATCCGGAATATCAGAATAATCCAAAAGCGCCTCGTGGTTTGGACTTATAGAAGAAAGGGGGACGAGACGTAACTTCGCTTTCTGCGCACTGTGTTTCAAAGAAACGTTTCTCACTATTGTTGTCAGCCACTCTCCAAACCTTTCATTGTCTCTCAACTTGTCCATTGAGGCAAAAGCAAGGACAAAAGCATCATGAACAAGGTCATGCGCCATGTCCTCGTCCTCCTTGATGATTTTCATACATACCCCAACCATTTTAGGGTAATACATCTTGTATATATCGTTGAGAGCCTTGGGGTCTTTCTCCTTTGCCCTCTCTATGATTTTGTCTATATCCATTGGCTATAGAGGCTATTTTACGCTACGCCTCATTGATATAGATACAAATTGCCTACAAAAGACTGCATGGTATATCGTTAAAATATCTTTAAGGTTCTATTAAGAACCGCATACGAGTAAAACGAACGGCATTGCAAGATTGCAATGCCGTTCGTGATGTCTATTGTGTTTTGTCGTCTGTTAAGGCCAGTTTACCACCACCCGTCAACGGAATGCCTTTTCAGTCTTCACCGTGCCGTCAGCATAGTACTGCTGCTTCAGCACCAGGCCGGATGGCTTTGCCAACCGTTGGCCGGCAGTATTGAAATACAGTTCGCGAAGCGGCTCACCCGGTGTATTGTCCGCAGGTGTTTTCGCTATTGGCGTAGCCTGCTCTGCCGCAAGACGCAACTGTGCGTGTAGGTTATAGTATGCCGGTTTCGGTTCTAACGCGCTGTTGTAGATCAGCGGCTGGTTCTGTCTCCATGAATGATTGTCAGATATTCCCCATATCAACATTGACGGACAGTTATCGTTTCTCAGGAATACTCTGGTGATGGCTCCATACTCCTTTGCCTGTGTTTCAAGGGCGTCAGAGGCGTATGGGTTGGCAAGGGCAATGTCAAGTTCGGTTATTATGCAGTTCATGCCGATGTCAGCATAACGGCGGATATTCTTCTCTAATTTCAGAGTGTCAAGTTCTCCCGTAGTGAGGTGGCATTGCAGCCCGCATCCATCAATGGGCAGTCCGGAGTCTTTCAGGCGTTTCACGAGGTTGTAATAAGCCTCGGTCTTTGTCCCTCCCATGAACTCGGCACCATACTCGTTGATGTAGAGTTTTGCTTCCGGATCAGCCTTGTGCGCCCATACGAAAGCGGAGTCGATGAACTCCTCGCCAATGAATGTCGCCCAAATGGAGGGACGCAGTTTGTATGCTGTCGGTTCTGTGCGCACAATGCTCTGGTCATCGTCAAGAACCTCGTTGCATACGTCCCACTCGCGAATCTTGCCCTTATAGTGTCCGACCACATTGTATATATGGTTTTTCAGTATATCGAGCAATTCACGCCTTGTAAAATTGTGGTCATTCTTTTTTCCATCCTGGCTGACCCATGCCGGAACCTGCGAATGCCATGCCAACGTGTGGCCACGGACATCCTGTTTGAAGCGTTCCGCCACCCAGATAACGGCATCAGAGCCGCCATAGCTGAAACTGTTACGGCTTGGCTCCGTAGCATCAAACTTCATCTCATTCTCACCGACGAGCAAGGAGAACTGATTGCCCACAAGTCCTGTTTCGCCTGTATCCTTACCACAGTCATAGCGGTAGCTTGCCGCTGCCATGCCTATGTCCTTACCCAGTTTTGCCGCGTATGTACGTAGTGGAGTGTTGTCTGTCATGTCATAGGTCCAGTCATCATCAGGATAACCGCCTGTGGTGCCGCCCTCTCCGGTCTCGTCTTCCACGTCGCCCTGTCCGCTATAGTCCAGGGATGTGACTTTTGCCACAATGTTATAAGAGCCGTTTGCGCCTTCACGCTGTTCTACTATCCATGTGTATGCCTTGGGATAGCGGAAGGCAAAGTTCCAGTCTGCACCTTCCTTGCCTGTCGCGGTGAGCAGCGTCACCTCGTCATTGACAGCGAGTTGCGCGCCTTCCGCCAATGCTATTGTAAGGCGTGGCTGCTGTTGTGAGTCTTCAAAGTCCTGCGTCTTGCCACTGTATGCCATTGTACCATTGACCCTTAAAAGGTCATGCTCCGCTGCCGTCTGTACCCTGCATACTATGTTTGCCTCAGGATGCAGGGTCACCTTCACACCGGTTGCCGGTGATACGGTATTAGCGAACGACAGTGTACCGGGAGCATCAGAACCCGGTTTTACCGTTCCGTATATCTCAGAAGGTGCTGCAACAGTGCCATTGCCACCCAAAGTAGCACCCTTGAACACAGTCAGCGTACCGTTGCTGCCAGTGGCGCCGGCCGTACCTGCAGCGACAGTGGCTGCAGCATCGTTGTCAACAAGCAGTGTTCCTGACAGCACACGTATGCCTGCACTGATGTCATTGTCACGGCCTGTGATGCTACAGATGCCTGTACCTTCCTTTATCAGGCCTACGGTATTGCCGCCGGCAATGGTGCGTATTCCGCCTGCCAACACGGCATCGGTGTTCTTGCCACCTATGATGTAATATGATTTGGCACTGCTGTTCTTGTAATAGCCGGCCAAGACGCTTCCTGCTTCTGTCCGCAGTTCACCTATCCGTATACCACGCGTGCCTGACTCTACAGCCATTGTGGCCCCATCATGAAGCACAAGGGTCTTGTCGGAAAACAGAGTATTGCATTTTGATGCGTCAATATTGTCCGGCTGAAAGGTTCCACTGTGAACGATGAGTCCATAGAAACCGCAGCTGCCTGCCACTTCCTTATACGGGTAGACATGTATGTCACCCTTCATCTCACTCCAGTCGGGATATGTCGCCCCCTTGCTGGCAAGTGTCCCCATATATGAACGCTCTCCACCTGCATAGATATTGAGTGTCCCGCCGCCTGCGACCTTACCCGTCCACTCTGAATAGCGCGAAGTACGCACATTGGCTGTTTGCCCTGCCGGAATGTAGATATTGTCAGAAATGGCCTTATAGGAACTTGAGGTATTGCTGACACAATAGTCCAATATGCCGCCATTCTCCACGGACACATAGTCATCATAAGCACCCATCAACTGCACATCGTCTATGTAATAGTCCGAATTATCATGATGTATGCCCAGCCTTAACCTGTCAGAGGTATTACTATCATCCACTGCCTGCATGTCATAGGTTTTTGTCTGCCATGTATTTTGTGCGCCCTGACTGGGGTAGCCCTCATCCCTATACACCTCCTGCGAGCCTATGAAAGCAGCGAACTGCTTCCACTCACTGGCATCGGAGGCACTGCGGTATAGCCTATATCGCACCATGCCATACCGGTTTGTCAGTGCGCTGCCACGCAATGCTGTAGGCAATATGAACTCCGGATGGCAACACCAATCCTTCAATACTACGTGAAGGACTTTGTTAGAAGCATTCTGTGGGTCTGCCTCCACTGTCGCAGTGGAAGAAACGGTACCGCCATAGACATTCCACATAGGCCATTGCGTGCCTATGTCATAGTCTTCAAAATCGCACACCGCGAGCGGTGCAGCACTTACACTTGCCGTCATAATGATGGCAAGGAGAAAAAGGAATTTGTTCTTTGTCATATAAATTATTGATAATTTGATGTGTATAGTTTTCCGAAGCGTCTGCAAGTATTCTGCAAAAGTAATACTTTTTTTTCTAACAAGAAAATACATTCATGCCTCTACCCTATCATATATGCATATATGTTACACCAGAACAAAAATTTGTTATTTTTTTTGCAGTATGAAAAATAATGAGTAACTTTGCGTCCGAATGCGCTACACTAAACAAAAAGAATTACACATCATTTATATATAACAAGATTATGAGTTTGAAAATCGTGGTACTTGCCAAGCAGGTACCTGACACCAGAAATGTTGGTCCCGATGCAATGACTCCGGAAGGAACGGTAAACCGTTGCGCCCTTCCTGCAGTCTTCAACCCAGATGACCTCAATGCTCTTGAGCAAGCACTGATTCTAAAGGATAGATTTCCCGGTTCTACAATATCAGTCGTCACCATGGGGCTGCCGAAATCGGCAGAGGTGATCCGTGAAGCACTTTATCGCGGTGCAGACTGCGGCTATGTCGTAACAGACCGCCCACTCGGCGGTGCAGACACACTGGCCACTTCATACACCCTGGCACAAGCCATCAAGAAAATAGGTGACTTCGACATCATCCTTGGAGGACGTCAGGCCATTGACGGCGACACCGCACAGGTGGGACCACAGATAGCGGAGAAACTCGGACTGACACAGGTAACGTATGCAGAAGAGATAACATCTATTGACGAGACTGCGAGGAAGATTGTCATCAAACGCCACATCGACGGCGGTGTAGAGACTGTGGAAGCACCGCTTCCGCTGGTGGTTACAGTGAACGGCAGCGCCGCTCCATGCCGTCCACGCAATGCGAAACTCATCATGAAATACAAGCATGCCACCGTACCGGCAGAACGCACACCGGAACAGGAAGAGGCTATGGCTGCCATGATAGCACGCAAGCCTTACCTGAACATTACGCAGTGGAATGCCAGCGATATACAATGTGACCCTAAACAGATAGGAAAGACAGGCTCACCGACAAATGTCAAAACAGTGAAGAACATTGTGTTCAAGGCTAAGGAAAGCCGCACAATGACCGGTTCAGACGAGGATGTGAACAACCTTATTGTTGAACTGCTTAACGAAAAGATTATCGGATAGTTGTTCGAGTTTTTTGTCACCGGAGGACTATGCCATATACAAAGCAACCGGTTCACGCCTTACCACAGACGTACAACAACCGGTCAACCGCATGACAAAACAACCAAACAACCAAACAACCATACAGAATATGAATAACGTTTTTGTATATTGCGAGATAGAGGGTACAACAGTAAAAGATGTCTCTCTTGAACTTCTCACAAAGGGTCGTAAACTGGCTGACACTCTGGGTGTACAGTTAGAATGTATCATTGCCGGCAATGGGCTGGACGGTGTAGAGCGACAGGTCATCAAATATGGAGTGGACAAGGTCCACATCTTTGATGCTGAAGGATTGTTCCCTTATACTTCCAACCCACACACATCTTTAGTGGTAAACCTCTTCAAGGAGGAAAAGCCGCAGATATGCCTCATGGGTGCTACTGTAATAGGCCGTGACCTCGGCCCGCGTGTTTCTTCTGCCCTTTTCAGCGGACTTACCGCTGACTGTACGGAACTGGAGATTGGCAATTTCGACATGAAGGTGAAGAACGAAGCTGGAGAACTTGTTACGAAACACTACGAACAGCAGCTGTATCAGATACGTCCGGCATTCGGTGGTAACATCGTTGCCACCATCGTCAATCCGGAACACCGTCCACAAATGGCCACAGTACGCGAAGGAGTGATGAAGATGGAGGTACGTGATGAAAACTACAAGGGCGACGTAGTGCGTCATGACGTAGCCAAATACATACCCGCCGCAGAGTTTGTGGTAAAGGTTCTCGACCGCCACGTTGAGGAGGCAAAGCATAATCTTAAAGGAGCGCCGATAATAGTAGCAGGCGGTTACGGTGTAGGTTCAAAGGAAGGCTTTGCCCAACTCTTCGAACTGGCCAAGGAACTCCACGCCGAGGTTGGCGCAAGCCGTGCTGCAGTAGATGCAGGATGGATAGACCATGACAGGCAGATAGGCCAGACAGGCGTGACGGTACGTCCGAAGGTGTACATAGCCTGCGGCATATCCGGACAGATTCAGCACATAGCAGGAATGCAGGATGCTGACATCATCATCTCCATAAACAATGATTCCGATGCACCTATCAACACCATCGCCGACTATGTCATAAATGGCACGGTGGAGGAAGTGGTACCGAAACTCATCAAGTATTACAAGCAGAATAACAAATAAGGGGGAGTTCACCTCATTGAAACCGGCAGATGTCTGTTTCAATGGAGTGAACGGACAAAACAAACAAAACAATGCCAAACTTCTATATAGACAACCCAGAGATAAAGTTCCATCTCAGCCATCCGCTACTCAAGCGTATCGTGGAACTAAAAGAGCGTGACTTTGCCGACAAGGACAAATTCGATTACGCCCCAGAAAACTTCGAAGACGCACTGGACTCATACAACCGCGTATTAGAACTTGCTGGAGACGTAATGGCAAACGTTGTTGCGACGAACGCCGAAGAGGTGGACGCTGAAGGCCCACACCTTGTAAACAACCGCATGGTCTACGCCTCAAAAACCTACGAGAACCTTGATGCTGCAATAAAGGCCGGCCTCAATGGTGTTACCATGCCACGCCGATACGGTGGCCTCAATTTCCCTATGGCAGTATATTCCGCCATAAACGAAATGGTGGCGGCAGCCGATACCGGCTTTGAGAATATATGGTCTTTACAGGACTGCATAGAGACACTCTACGAATTTGGAGATGAAGAGCAGCGTCAACGTTTCGTCCCACGCGTCTGTAACGGTGAAACGATGTCAATGGATTTGACAGAACCTGATGCAGGCTCTGACCTTCAGTCAGTAATGCTGAAGGCCACCTACGACGAAAAAGAAGGCTGCTGGAGGCTGAACGGTTGTAAACGATTCATCACTAACGGCGATTCTGACATCCACCTCGTCCTCGCACGCTCAGAAGAAGGCACACGTGACGGACGCGGACTGTCAATGTTCATCTACGACAAGAACGATGGCGGCGTTGATGTACGCCGTTTGGAGAACAAACTCGGCATACATGGCTCCCCGACCTGTGAACTTGTATACAAGAATGCGAAAGCGGAACTGTGCGGCTCACGCAAGTTGGGACTGATAAAGTATGTTATGGGCTTGATGAACGGTGCACGTCTCGGCATTGCCGGACAGAGTACCGGTGTCAGCCAGATGGCCTATGACGAGGCTTTGGCTTATGCAAAGGACCGTAAGCAGTTCGGCAAGGCCATCATTGAGTTCCCGGCAGTTTACGATATGCTGTCCATAATGAAGGCAAGGCTTGATGCCGGCAGGGCTTTGCTGTATGCCACAAGCCGCTATGTGGATATGTATAAGATTCTGGAGGACATTGAACGTGAACGCAAACTCACTGGAGAGAAACTGACAGCCGAAGAGCGCACAGAGTGTAAAACTTATTCCAAGCTCGCCGATGCCTTCACACCTATTGCCAAAGGCATGACGTCAGAGTATGCAAACCTCAACACATACGACGGCATACAGGTACACGGCGGTTCCGGCTTCATGCTCGAATATGCCTGCCAGCGTCTTTATCGCGATGCACGTATCCTGACAATCTACGAGGGTACGACACAGTTGCAGTGCGTAGCGGCCGGACGTTACATCACTAACGGCTTATATGGACAGGTAATAGCTGACATGCTACAAGGCGGACAATGTCCTGCAAACATCGGAACAGAAGACTGGTGCAGTGCGGAATTCACACCGCTAAAGGAACGCGTTGAGAAGATGGCAGAGAAATACAATGCCGCTGTAGCATTTGTCCACGAGCAGAAGGACGACGAGTTCAAGGACTTCGCCATCCGTCATCTTTATGAAATGGCAGCAGACTGCATCATGGCATTGCTGCTTATAGGCGATGCAAGCAAATCACCGGAACTCTTCGGAAAGTCTGCACGTGTCTACACCCGCTATGTAGCGGCAGAAGTAGAGAAGCATTATGACTTCGTAATGTCAGCAACAGCGGCAGACCTTGCCGACTATCGCAAATAGACAGCTACGCAATTGTAAGAATACAGTATAAGAATAGGGCTGGCTCGATTTTATCGGGGCAGCCCTATTTGTGCGTTAAGGTGACCTCTATCAATTTCCACCATAGAATAACAAGTGGTTAATTCTTGCTCAGGCAAGGCGTCATTATGTAGCAAGCTGATAGTATATTTGTTTCTATCCGCTGCATTTTGCCGGTCCGAAATAAACATCAAGCATGTCACAAATATCTGTAAAACACCGTAGGTGCGGCATAGTACAGGGTTGGATGTAAGCCATACCTATTTAAATTGCCATACCAATGAGCGCCGTAGGTGCGGCATAGTTACATACCATTGGCGACACATCACGCTTTATATGAAAATATGCCACACCTACGGCGCTGCTTGTGTTGTAATGACATACATTGTACAGATAGAGCTTATGCCATATCCTCCATTCTATCGCACCTACGGCGCTTACTGTCATAACTGTGCGGCATGCGATGGAATCCATCTGAACGAGAAGCCAGACCGCTCAGCACACGATGACGTTTGCCTGAGCAAAGAACAACTACCTATCACAATATTCCAGACAACGAAACAATCTCCTGCTCAAACATAGGGGTAAACACATTCTTCCCTGTATTGCCGAGAATGTCATCCATAGTCCAGAATCTTCCACCCTTGGTTTCTGTGGAAGACGGCTTCAAAATACCGTCGTAAGTAGTAGAGAATACATACACCAGTTCCCTTTCGATGTCACTCTCGTAAACATATTTTTTCAACAGCCGCGGAACATAGTCTTCCGGTGCCAACCCTATCTCCTCATACACCTCACGCGCCAAAGCCTCCTGCACCGTCTCACCATAGTCCAAATGCCCACCGGTTGCAGTGTCCCACTTGTCTGGCTGCACCTCTTTCCATGCCGCACGGTGCTGCAAATAAAGTTCACCACGACTGTTGAACACGTGCAGATGCACCACGGGATGAAGATTTTTTGTGCCGCAATGAGCCTCAGCACGCGTCATGCTGCCAAGCACTTCGCCCCTTTCATCCACCACAGGAAACAACTCTTCCGTTGCATCCATATCCACAAGGTGTCGCGCACCCAGTTTCTTCGCCACAGTAGTCTTCTCTATATTCATTGTATATATAATGGTTTATCCACCCACAAAATTACGTAAAATTTCCATATTCCACAACTTTCCAAGCCACAAATACCTTATTTCTCGTTTTTTTTATCTAACTTTGTAGCGTTTCTAACTAACAAAAACCAAACAAGCATAATGAGAAACATCTTTCTAACAATTGCATTTCTGCTTGGCATACTGTCATGCCATGCAGCCACACAGGTGGAATCATCTGCACAAGTGTTGCAGAAAATCGAAAAGGTCAATGACTACTGGCAGGCCAACAACACGCCATTGTGCCGGGCTTTCTGGGACAAAGCCGCCTATTTTACAGGCAACATGGAGGCATACCGCCTCACCGGCAAGGCACAGTATTACGACTACAGTGACAAATGGTGCCGGCACAACAACTGGATGGGTGCAACTTCCAACGACAAAGCCAACTGGAAATACAGAACATACGGCGAAGGCAAAGACTTCGTGCTTTTCGGCGACTGGCAGATATGCTTCCAGACATATATAGATATGCACAACCTCGTTCCAGCAGACTACAAAGTGGCACGCGCCATTGAGGTGATGTCACACGAATGCAGCATGCGGGACAACGAATTCTGGTGGTGGGCAGACGCCTTGTATATGGCAATGCCTGTCATGACAAAGATGTACCAGATGACCGGTGAGGTGAAATACCTCGACAAACTCTACGAGAACTTCCTGTGGAGCGACAGCCTGCTATGGGACAAGGAAGCACAACTATACTACCGCGACGGCAAATATATCTGGCCTAAGGTGAAGACCGTATGCGACGGAGGCAAGAGTTTCTGGGCACGTGGCGACGGATGGGTGCTGGCAGGACTGGCAAAGGTGCTTGCTGATATGCCACGCGACTACCAACACCGTGACTTTTTCGTAAAGCGTTTCCAACAGTTGGCGGAAGGCGTAGCACGCTGCCAGCAGCCGGACGGATACTGGAGCCGCTCCATGCTCTGCGAAAACGATGCGCCAGGTGCCGAGACATCAGGTACGGCATTCTTCTGCTACGGATTCCTATGGGGTGTGAACCACGGATACCTTGACCGCACACAGTACGGCCCCACAATAGAGAAAGCATGGCAATACCTCTCATACACCGCCATGCAAAGCGACGGCAGCATAGGCTATGTGCAGCCAATAGGTGAAAAGCCTGACCCGACCAAGACGGTAAATGCCCGCAGCCAGGCACCATTCGGCACTGGAGCATGGCTTCTTGCTGCCTGCGAAAGGGTACGTTATCTTGACGGCACAGCCTCACAACAGCCACTGCGCGGCGCACCACGCACCGCAGGAGACAAGGCCATGACGGTAACCGTAACAAATACTACAGGAAACAACCGCAGTGACGTGATTGAGTTGCCGGCAGAAAAGGTTTTCAACACACTCGGCATAGCAGGGGGCAGACAGTTCCTCGTGCTCGACGGCGACAATGTGGAGCGTCCATACCAACTCACACGTGACGGAAAAGTGCTGCTGCAAGCATTCGTCGCTCCAATGTCAACCACCACCTTCACACTCAAATGCGGCGAACCGCAGACGGCACGCCTCGACTGCAACGGACACATATACCCCGACCGTGAGGACGACCTCACATGGGAGAATGACAAATGCGCATGGCGTATGTACGGACCTAAGATGCACAACAAGGGAGTAAGCGGCTTCGACACATTCGCAAAGAACGTAACCTATCCTGTGCAGGACGCACTATACCATAGCGAACTGACCAGCTATGGCATAAATACAAATCTGAGAAAAGCGGGAAAAGGCAATCTTTGGCGACAAATGCACCGTGATGTCTATACTTACCACCGCGACCGCGGACAAGGCATGGACGCTTACACCGTAGGCAACACACTCGGTGCAGGGGCACCTGCACTGTATGTCAACGGAAAACTCATCATGCCCGACGTCTACGAAAAGGCTGACATCATTGAGAACGGCCCACTGCGCTTCACCGTACGCCTGCAGATGTACGAGCAGAACGGCATAAGCGAGACACGCCTCTTGACGCAAGACAAGGGAAACCACCTTGCACGTGTAGAGGTGACATACAGCGGTGCGGCACCGGGCACTGCCATAGCCAGCGGCATAGTGGTACACAAGAGCCAGCCTACTGCCTACGCCATAAACAAGAAGGCTGGATACATAGCCTATTCCGACGCACTCGACACACCGCAGGGACAGAACGGACAACTATTCATAGCCTGCCTGTACCCACAGAAAATGAAAGCAATGAAATACTTGCCGCTGCCGGAAGAGAAAGCCGGTGGGACAGGACACGTGCTCGGCTTCACCACACTACAGCCCACACAGCCATTCACATACTACGCAGGCTCGGCATGGAGCAAGTATGATGTCCCGACAATGTCCGTTTGGGAACAACTGCTAAAGTACTATGCAGACAACATCAAGAACCCGCTGAAGGTCAGCATCCGATGAATAGATAAAACAACTACTCACACGTAAATATATGCCGGCATCAACATGGCTCTGTATATGCAGCACAATCCATGCGGCACATAATTACAGAGACATTGCGGCCATACGACAAACGTGCCCAAATTACAAGGTAAAAGTGCCCGATTTACATTATGACTTGGGCACTTTTACCTTGTAATTTGGGCACGTTTACAGAGGCACCGCTTTTTACAGTGCGTTAAGCACCTGTTCCTTTATCTGTTCGAGTTCGTCCTTCATCTGCACCACTACATTCTGCATCTCCGCCTGATTGGACTTTGAGCCGGTGGTGTTTATCTCGCGCCCCATCTCCTGTGCTATGAAACCGAGTTTCTTTCCCTGCGACTTTGGTTCGTCCATGGTATCGCGGAAATACTTCAGATGGTTGGCAAGACGCTGTTTCTCCTCGGAGATGTCGAGTTTCTCAATATAATATATCAGTTCCTGTTCAAGGCGGCCGGCATCATACTCCACTCCGGGGAGCGACTTGAGATTGTCCGTAAGACGCTGCCTTATCTTCTCCACACGTGACTGCTCGTATGGTTCTATCAGTTTCATGAGGCGTGCTATGTTGTCGAGTTTCTCCTCGAACTTACGGCGCAGTGCAGCACCTTCCTGCACACGGAAATCAGTGAGTGAAGCTAATGAGACATCAATGGCACGGCGTGCCACTTCCCATTCGGCATCGGTGAGTTCCTCCAGCTCGGTGCGGTTCGTTATAATATCGGGCATACGCATGATGAACGCCATGGCCGTATCGGCCGCAAGCGGACTGCTGTCACCCAACTGCAGATGCAGGGCGGCGAGTTGGCGGTAGTAATTGTCGGCGAGCGCTGTATTGATAGTAGCGGTGTCAGAGGCTTCGTCTCTTGTTGCCCAAATGGCGAAGTCCACCTTACCACGTACAACACTGTCCTGTATCATACGGCGTATCTCCATCTCCTTCTCCCTATACATGGGGGCTATGCGCGTGGAGCAGTCTAAAGATTTGGAGTTAAGGGTCTTAACTTCTACGTGAATTGTCTTGTCAAGGTGTGTTGCCACGGCTTTACCGTAGCCTGTCATGGATAGTAGCATAAATCTTTTGATGTTAAATTTCTGCAAAAGTACAAAAATTCGGGGAAAAAGTTGTATTTTTGCAAAAGAATTTTACAAAAAAACTATAATGGCTTGTATATTGCATATAGAGACAAGTACCGACGTATGTAGCGTAGCGGTAAGCAAGGATGGATTTCTGTTATATGAAAAGTCCGACCATAGCGGTCCGAACCACGCTGAGAGACTCGGCACATACATAGACGAGGCAATCGGGAAAGTGGAGGAAAAACAACTGAAACTGGAAGCGGTAGCGGTGAGCGGCGGGCCGGGTTCGTACACAGGACTGCGCATCGGTGTTTCTATGGCAAAAGGTGTGTGCTGCGGATGTGACGCAAAACTGCTCAGCGTGCCTACACTACAGATACTCTGCGTACCGGTGTTGCTGGGTGACGGAATAAGAAGTGTGACGTATGTGGACGGCCATGCTGAAAGAACAGAGAACAGTATGGAGGAAGATGCCCTGCTGTGCCCAATGATTGATGCAAGACGCATGGAGGTATATGCCGCCGTCTACGACCGTAGTCTGAAGATGGTGCGCGGCATGCAGGCAGACATTGTGGACGGAGAGACTTACCGTGACATCCTTGACAAGCACACAGTGTATTTCTTCGGCAATGGTGCGGAGAAGTGCATGGAGGTTATTAACCATCCAAATGCACGTTATATAAAAGGTATAGAACCGTTAGCCAAGAATATGTTGCCGCTGGCAGATATGCGATGGAACAAAGGGGAGACAGTTGATGTGGCCTATTTCGTACCTGAGTATCTGAAAGATTATGTGGCCCAAAAGCCTGGCAGCTGTTTGTAGGTTTAGCTATATGACGGTTTTATGGTGTAAAGAAAAAGAAACCGGCAACAAAAAACAACAAAACAGCAAAACAACGAGATAAATAAATGGATATAGAAGGATTAGACTATAATACCCAAAGGGAGAAACTGAAGCTGATGGCGTATGGGCGTGACATCCAACAAATGGTGGAAAGATGCGTCACACTACCGACGAAAGCCGAAAGGCAAAGGTGCGCCGAAGGCATTGTTGACATAATGAGAAGGGTGGTACCAAGCCAGATGGACGACAAAGAGCGTATACCTGCACTGTGGTATCACCTCGCACTTATGAGCGACTTCAAGTTGGACATAGACTATCCTGTGGAGATTGTCCGGGAAGACAAGATGGCCATCAAGCCGGAAAAGATAGAATACGCTAACAAAAGAGGCCGGAATGTCAAGCATTATGGGAGAATCCTCTTCGGCATCTTCGACCATCTCAAAGCCATGGCGCCCGGAAATGAACGCGATGCCCTTGCTGAGAAGACTGCAATACAAATGTACCGCTGTCTGGCCGCATGGGGAATGGGAACCGCAGACAAGGAAAGGGTTGTTTCTGATATGGCACGTTTTACTGACGGAGTGATACAGATGGATGCAGCAAGTCTGAACTTTGACAACATAATGAAGAGCGGTATGGCATCCAATATCAATACGGAAACAACAAGGAGACGTAACATTACAGACTACCAGAACAAGAGAAAGAAAAGGAAGAAGAAGTAAGGCAGAAACCTATACAACCACATGGAACAATTCATCATAGAGGGCGGCCATGCCCTAAAAGGAGAGATTACACCACAAGGGGCCAAGAATGAGGCTTTAGAGGTTATCTGTGGCTCGCTACTAACAGACGAGCCTGTGACGATATGTAATATTCCGGACATTCTCGATGTCAATAATCTCATAAAACTTCTTAAGGAAATAGGCGTCAAAGTTGAGTCGCCAGAGAAAGGCACTTTCACCTTTGTTGCTGACGACCTGGACCTGAACTACCTGTCGTCAGATGAGTTTGTGAGGAAATGTGCAGAGTTGCGTGGTTCCGTACTCATGATAGGTCCGTTGTTAGGACGCTTCGGTATGGCGACAGTGGCAAAGCCCGGTGGCGACAAAATAGGCCGACGCAGGTTGGACACTCATTTCCTCGGCTTCCACAACCTCGGCGCAACATATAGCCGTGTGGCTGGACGGGACGTTTACGAACTAAAGGTTGAAAACAAGTTAAAGGGGTGTTACATGCTGCTTGATGAAGCATCAGTGACAGGAACGGCAAACATCATTATGGCGGCTGTAATGGCCGAGGGGACCACTACCATATATAATGCAGCGTGCGAACCTTATATACAGCAGTTATGCCACATGCTAAACCAGATGGGAGCGCAGATTTCAGGCATAGGCTCGAACTTGGTTACGATAGTAGGGGTAAAGAAACTGCATGGTACACGGCACAAGTTGCTGCCTGACATGATTGAAGTAGGCTCGTTCATCGCCATGGCGGCGATGGTGGGTGACGGTATAATGATAAAGGATGTCTCTATACGTAACCTCGGAATAATACCTGATTCCTTCCGCCGGCTTGGCATAAAGATAGAGGAATGCGGAGACAGTCTGTTCGTACCGCACCATGACAGCTACCAGGTAGACTCTTTTATCGACGGTACTATTATGACACTCAGCGACGCTCCATGGCCGGGACTGACGCCGGACCTGCTCTCCGTATTACTCGTTGTGGCCACACAGGCGCAGGGTAGCGTGCTTTTCCACCAGAAGATGTTTGAAAGCCGCCTGTTCTTCGTAGACAAACTGATTGACATGGGAGCGCAGATAATCCTCTGTGACCCACACCGCGCTGTGGTAGTAGGCCACGACCACAAGATAAGGTTGCGTGCGGCACGTATGTCAAGTCCTGATATCCGTGCGGGAATAGCCCTGTTGATAGCGGCATTGTCTGCCAACGGCACGTCAAGCATAAGCAATATTGCGCAGATTGACCGCGGATATGAGAACATAGAGGAACGCCTTAACGCACTCGGTGCTAAAATATCAAGACAATGATACGTAGAGAAGAGGTTTACAGAATAGGGAAACTGGGCAAGGCACACGGCATAAAGGGCGAAGTGTCCATGGCAGTTGACGATGCTGTGTTTGACACTGTGGATGCCGAATACCTTGTATTGGACATTGATGGCATCATGGTTCCGTTCTTTATGGAGGAATATCGTTTCAAGACAGACGAGACCGTACTGGTGAAATTTGAAGGTATTGATACCCAAGAGCGTGCACGGGAACTGACGGGAACGGACGTTTTCTTCCCACGTGGACTTGCTGATACGGCAGAAACAGATGAACTCAGCTATGCACAATTAGTGGGATATACCATCATCAACGCCACAGACGGCAAGGCTGTGGGTGACATTGCAGCCGTGAACGAGCAGACAATCAACATCATGTTTGAACTGTCTGACGGCAGACTAATCCCTGCTTCTGAAGAACTCATAGCCGGCATTGACACTGAAACAAAAGAAATCACAATGATTATTCCCGAAGGAATACTTGAATTATGAAACAACAGATTTGCATCCTCGGCAGTACTGGCAGCATAGGCACGCAGGCTCTCGAGGTGATAGCAGAACACAACGACCGCTTTGAGGCATATTGTCTCACGGCAAACAGCCACGTGGAACTGCTGGCAAAGCAGGCAAGACAGTTCCGTCCGGCTGCGGTGGTGATAGCCAACGAAGATAAATACGATCAATTAGTGACACTATTGGAAGACTGTCCCGACATAAAAGTATATGCCGGGGTACAGGCTTTGTGTGACATTGTTGAGGCGCAGCCTATTGATATGGTTCTGACAGCGATGGTAGGATTTGCCGGTCTTGCACCGACAATACGTGCTATCAAGGCGCATAAGAAGATATGCCTTGCCAACAAGGAGACACTGGTGGTGGCAGGAGAACTGATTTGCAGACTGGCACAGCAATATCATGCCCCTATCCTACCCGTTGACTCTGAGCACTCCGCCATATTCCAAAGCATAGTAGGCGAGGGTGACAACGAAATAGAGAAGATTCTGCTCACTGCCTCAGGCGGTCCTTTCCGCCTGAAGACTCTTGACGAAATGCGCACCATGACGGCTGCAGACGCCTTAAAGCACCCTACATGGGACATGGGGGCAAAGATTACCATTGACTCCGCATCAATGATGAACAAGGGATTTGAGGTGATTGAAGCCAAATGGCTATTCGGTGTGGAAGCCGACAGAATACAGGTACTGGTGCATCCGCAGTCAATAGTCCACAGTGCGGTACAGTTTCACGACGGTGCCGTAAAGGCGCAACTGGGCGTTCCGGACATGAGACTGCCGATACAATATGCCTTCACTTACCCCGACAGGCTGCCCATGACAGGCGAACGTCTCGACCTGTTCAAGCATTCACTGGAGTTTTTTGAACCAGACATGGAGAAATTCAAGTGTCTGGCACTTGCTTTCGAAGCCATACGACGTAAAGGAAACGCTGCCTGCGTGGTCAATGCTGCCAACGAAGTGGTAAACCTTGCGTTCAGACAAGGACGCATAGGCTTCCTCGACATGGGTGACATAATAGAGAAAACACTTGACAACGCAACAGCTATATCTTCACCCTCATACGAGGACTACATCAACAGCGATACAGAAGCACGCAGAATTGCGGAGCGACTCATAACCATTAATTCATAACTTTTAATCAGGATAAGCCACATTATGGATCCGATAATCATTCGTACATTACAGTTCATTCTTGCAATAACAATCCTCGTAGCACTTCACGAGGGCGGACACTTCTTCTTCTCTAAGCTCTTCGGGGTAAGAGTGAACAAGTTCTACGTATTCTTCGACTACAAGTTCTCACTCTTCAGCACCAATTTCAACTGGTGGCGCAAACTGCGCGGCAAGGCTCCTGCCAAGAAACAAGCCGACGGTTCATACGAATATGACGGTACGGAATATGGTATCGGCTGGATTCCACTCGGCGGATACTGCCAGATAGAGGGAATGATAGACGAGACACAGCATGACGTTGAAAAACTGAAGGAGCCGGCAAAGCCATGGGAATTCCGCGGCAAACCGTGCTGGCAACGGCTGCTTATCATGATAGGCGGCGTGCTTGTGAACTTTGTTCTCGCACTGATAATATACTGCGCAGTATTCTTTGCATGGGGCAACGACTACTATGCAGTAAAGGATATGCCCCTCGGCATGAAGTTCAACGAACAGGCCAAGGAACTGGGCTTTAAGGATGGAGATATTCTTCTAAGCTCTGACAATGGTGCATTCAAGGCTTTCGATGCCAATATGCTACGCTCTATCTCTTCCGCTAAAGAGGTAACAGTGAAGCGTCAGGGCAAAACAGTGGCGGTATCACTACCCGGTGACATCTCACTGCTTGAGATGTTGAAGAGCGATCCGGTCTTCTGCCGTCCTTTCATACCTGCAGAGATAGACACTGTCTTGCCCGGAACAGCCGCTGAAAAGGCTGCCATGAAGAAGGGGGACATAATACTTGCCATAGGAGGGAAGCCTGTTGACTCATGGAATGCGTTCACATACGAGACAGGACGGATGGCAGACATACTAAGCGACTGCACCACTCACGGTGATTCCTTGAAGGCTCTCACCACCACTATCATCTATAAAGAAAAGGCAACAGGCAAGATTGACACTGCCAGCGTAATGTTCGACAAAGAGGTTCACCTCGGTGTTGGCATGACAACGATTGCGAAATACGCCAAGCCTACACACGAGGAGTACAACATTATCACCTGCATACCGGCTGGCATAGGCTATGCCATTGATATGCTCGGAGGTTACGTCAATGACCTTAAATATGTCTTCACCGCAGAAGGAGCCAAGCAACTGGGCGGCTTCGGTGCCATCGGCTCCATGTTCCCACCTGTATGGGACTGGCAGATGTTCTGGATGATGACGGCATTCCTATCCATCATACTCGCATTCATGAACATACTGCCCATCCCTGCCCTTGACGGCGGCCACGTAATGTTCCTGCTTTACGAGATGATATTCCATCGCAAACCGGGCGACAAGTTCATGGTTCGCGCAGAATTTGTCGGCATGGGCATACTTTTCGCCTTGATGTTCGTGGCCAATCTTAACGACATTCTGCGTTTCTTCGGAGTGATGTACTAAACAATCGACAATAACAACAATGCCAGGCAAACTACTTATATTCTCCGCACCGAGCGGATGCGGAAAGTCAACGATTATAAACTGGCTGATGAGCGAACATCCGGAACTGCGGATGCACTTCTCAATCAGTTGCACATCACGCTCTCCCCGCGGAACAGAACAGAACGGAGTGGAATATTTTTTCCTCACACCAGACGAGTTCCGTGCCAAGATAGCGGCGGATGAGTTCGTGGAATACGAAGAGGTATATACCGACCGCTATTACGGAACGTTGAAATCGCAGGTGCAGAAGCAACTTGAAGCAAGCGAAAACGTGGTCTTTGATGTGGATGTCCATGGCGCAATGAACATCAAGAAGGCTTATGGCGACAAGGCACTAAGCATCTTTATCATGCCGCCTTCAATAGAAGAACTACGCCGAAGACTGGTACACCGGGCAACGGATGCACCTGAGGTGATAGAGCAACGCATAGGACGCGCGGAGTATGAGATTTCATACGCCGACAAATTCGACATCACGGTTGTCAACGATGACCTTGAAAAGGCGAAGCAGGATGCGCTCGCAATCATCAAGGAGTTTATCGATTGACAAACAGATAAAGCGCAACCATAACCCTACCCTAACACATCGTGGTCACGGCAAGGGGGAGGGAACAACAGAAAAACGCCACTATTACAAGGTAAAAGCATTGGATTTTTACCGTGTAATAGTGGCGTTTTTCTGTTGTATGGTGTAAACAAGGCGGGAAAAGGGGCCAAACCAATGCCGTAGTCAATGGGTTATGACACGGCACAAAGGAAGCCCTCAACCACACTTACACTCTATACAGCAACCCGTTCTTCAGGTCTTGGGCTGCCGTTTCCTTTATTTTCACATGCAGTTTCTTACCGGTTGCACTGAAAGGAATCTGGGCTACGAACTGATAAAGACGCGGACGCTTGAAGTTTGCTATATCCGGACTTTCCTTACAGAACTCATCCAATTCCTCAGGAGTAAGACTATCGTCGCTACGCACCACGTATGCCGTAACCAACTGGCCACGAATCTTGTCTGGTACGGAAGTAACTATGCAGTCCTTCACCTTGGGATGGGTATTTATTACCGTCTCCACCTCCGTAGGATAGATATTCTCTCCAGACGATATAATCATGTCATCCTTACGGCCGACAATGGTTATGAACTGGTTCTTATCCCATACAGCAAGGTCATTGGTATATATAAAATCCTTATAATACTTATTGTCCGTCTCTTCATCATTATTAAAATAAAGATAAGGAGACTTTGCCGGAGAGCAGATAATGACCTCTCCCACCTCGATGTTGTCACTTTTCACTACATCATCAGGCTCTGCACGATGGTCTTCATATACCTTTACCACCCTGACATCATCGTCAACGCATGATGAACCGGCAGTACCGGCATTCTCCGGCAAATCAAACGGACGCAGGAAAGTATTCCAGAACGTCTCCGTTGTGCCATAACCGTTAAAGATATTAGGTGTCAGAACCCGCTGATAACGTATGCAGGCAGAGCGTTCAAGAGGGCTACCCATTGTCACAATGCCCTTGAGGGTACTGATATCATAATCATTCCGTTCCTGTTCATCTGCCAATTCCTCAAGCACGGTGGGCACTCCGATAACAAAGTTTATCTTGTATTTGGCAACATACTTAAGTGTTGTAACGGCAGAAAACTTACTCATTATCACCAATGTGGCCCCTGCATAAAAGATAGTGCAAGGCCCTGCGCAATGTATTCCGCCACGATGGAACCACGGTGTTGTATTCATCGTGATATCCTTATAACTCATCGGGAAATGAATCATCACATCATGGGCTGACAACACCTCATTGATCGAAGTGAGGGACACCCCCTTCGGACGACCGGTAGTACCGGAAGTGTACAGGCGTGTGGTCTCATCATATATGTTATAATCACAGGTATGCGTAGGTTCTTCGACACTTGCATTCTTTACATAGTCAGCATACGAGATTATGTTTCCATCACTCTCCCCTCCAACTACGATGATATGCTTGGGCTTAAAGGCTGCAAGGGAAATGGCCTCGACCACAATATCCTTGAAAGCAGCATCAAAGACAAGCACCAACGGTTTTGAATCATCGATATTATAGGCCAATTCGCCAGCACTCAGACGATAACTTGTCGGACAACAGACACCATGTATCTTCTGTGCAGCAACATAAGCGAAAGCGAACTCCGGACAGTTCATCAGATGAATCATTACCACGCCCTGCTTCTTGAAGCCGTCAGCGACAAGAGCATTTGCCAAACGATTGACATCAGCATTGAGTGCCTTGTACGTCCATGTACTCTGCTCGTCAGGGTAAATCATTGCAGTCTTATTAGGATAACGGCGTACATTACGCATAAAACCCTCTATCCATGTATAACGACTTTCAAAAATCTGTTTAAAATCGGCCATTACTTATTGTGTTTTTTTGTAAATATTATATTTGCAAAAGTACAACTTGCCTTCGTAATGCACCCACATTACATATTCCAAAAATACCGAAATGTCGTTTTGTGGGGACGTAACGCCATCCATAATGGCATGATTTGCTCAAAAAGAAGAGAAATATGCAATGACAAATCCGCATTGTATCACCATATTATGCTGTACTGACGAGATATGCGTTACATAATGACAAGATGGAGACTACGTCCTGCCCAAACGAGTATGATAAACTTATTGATTCCCATTACAAAAGCAATTGTACCCAATTACCTATATAAATTCCGCCACAGGGTATATAAAGAAAAATGTACCGTTACTCCTCACGAGCGGCGATACATCAAAGTATGTTTAACTAAATTATCTTTTCATCTTAAAAGAAGAGCCTCACGGTCATTCTTTGTTATCCAAGAGTCAAACAATCTTTTTTAACCTAATAACTAAAACCTAAATCTATTATATATCTACTAACCTAAACAATCTTTGCTATTGCTTTCTGTATAATTCCTTATACATTATCCTTTGCAATCTTATTTGCCTTAAAGAAGCTTTCATCAAATGAATTTGACTTATTTCCTTTTGACATTGCAAAGGTACATAGTTTCCGTTGTGTACGCAAACAATTTAGTGATTATTTTGCAAATTCGTCATTATAATTGACAAATATCAACCATTGTGGACGCACACACGCCATTATTCATACATTAAGCGCATTATTTCGTCATAAAAAAAATCACCGGAAGAACACCCTTTTCAAGATGGTCCTCCGGCAACTCCATCTAGATGTTACGGGTATCTATTTGTTTTCTGGAGCCTTACCAATCAGATCCATGAACTCATCAAGTTTCGGAGTTATGATAATCTGTGTACGGCGGTTCTTCATTTTGCCAGCAGCAGACATATTCTCCGCTACAGGATTGTACTCACCACGGCCACCCGCAGTAAGGCGTTTCGGGTCAACACCGAACTTGGTCTGCAGAGCCTGCACCACACTTGAAGCGCGAAGGCATGAGAGATCCCAGTTGTTACGGATGTTCTGCTTACTGATAGGCACGTTATCGGTATTACCTTCTATCAGTACATCATAGTTCTTGTAATCAGAAATGATTTTGGCAATCTTTGCAAGGGTAGCACCTGCCGCATCACTGATTTCGTATGAACCGCTCTTATAGAGCATATTGTCAGACAGAGAGATATAAACCACACCCTTCTGTACCTGTACGTCAACATCTTTCAAGTCCTCCTTTGAGAGTGAACGTGTCAGGTTGTTTGACAGCACCATATTCAAAGAGTCGCTCTTTGACTTAACGTCCACCAAATGACGGATATACTGGTTAGATTCATTTATCTGATCCACAAGTTTAGTGATATTCACATTGCCGGCATTGGCGTTGTTCAGACTCTGTTCAAGGCTTTTCTGCAAAGCGTCATTATTACCATTACATGAAGCCAACTGATCCATGAGGCTTGTGATACGTGCATTGGCAGCAGCCAACTGTTCACGTGTATTCTGATACTGTGAATTCAGTTCCACATTCTCTTTCTGGCAGTTCACCAAATCCTTCTTGCTTGCGCAACTGCTGATAGTGATGGTTCCCGCCACCAAAGCAGCGTAAAAAAATACTTTTTTCATATCAATTCGTTTTGTTTTGTTGTTTTGTCTTGTTGTTTAGATATTTACTATTCTGTTCGGTTTTATAATCTGTTGCAAAGATAATGCTATTATTTGACATTGCCAAACGATTGCATCATAAAAAACATTAGATATTGATAAAATCCGTAAAGAGCCCGATTTTTAGCGCAATCAGGATGTTAAAAACCTTTAACTCTTTGTGTATCTCTGATAATATTACTAACTTTGCACCCTAAAAATGGGCTATTGTGCCTGCATCCGTTATCAAGCATAGATAAATAAGGTATATATAAATAATATAAAACAAAGAAATGAACATTACATTTGAAAACCCAGAGAAGGTCAACGGCCTTATGACAATCACCGTAGAAGAGGCTGATTATCAGGACAACGTACGCAAGACCCTCAACGAGTATCGCAAAAAGGCTAACATACCAGGCTTCCGTCCTGGTCAGGCTCCTCTCTCTCTCATAAAGCACCAGGCTGGTGCACAGATAAAGGTTGATGCCATCAACAAACTGGTCGGAGAGAAACTCTACGAATATATCAAGGAAAACAAAATCAATATGCTTGGCGAACCAATGCCGCATCTTGGACAAGAGCCTGTAGATCTCGATGCACCGGCACCGTACACACTGCAGTTCGACATTGCAGTAGCACCAGAATTGGACCTCAAACTGGACAAGCGCAACAAGGTCGTTTACTACGACATCAAGCTTGATGACAAGATGATCGACCAGCAGATTGACGCTTTCGCAAGCCGCGGAGGTTCTTACGAGCAGGTTGACACATACGAAGACAACGACATGCTGAAGGGAGACCTGCGCGAACTCAACGCTGACGGCAGCACAAAGGAAGGCGGCATTACCGTTTCCGAGGCTGTTCTGATGCCTGCATACATCAAGGTTGACGACCAGAAGGCTATCTTCAACGGTTCAAAGAAGGGCGACATCATCACCTTCAACCCAAAGAAGGCATATCCGGAAAGCCCGGTAGAACTTTCTTCACTGCTCAAGATCACAAAGGAAGAAGCAGAGAACGTTACCGCCGACTTCTCTTATCAGGTTACAGAAATAACCCGTTACAAGAAGCATGAAGTAAACCAGGAACTCTTCGACCAGGTATATGGCGAGGGCACTGTGGCTGACGAGGCTGCTTTCCGCACCAAGGTTGCAGAGGGATTGAAGGAGCAGGTCAGCACAAATGCAGACTACCGCTTCCTCGCAGACGTACGCAAGTATGTTGAAAACAAACTCGGCGACGTGAAATACGCTGACGACATCATGAAGCGCATTATGCTTGCCAACAACAAGGACAAGGACATGGAGTTCGTTGACAAGAACTATGATGCAAGCATCAAGGAACTTACATGGCACCTTGCAAAGAACATCCTGCTCGAACAGTGTGCTGTCAAGATTGACGATGCTGACGTAAAGGCTGTCGCAAAGGAAATGACACGTATGCAGTTCGCACAGTATGGCATGTCAAACATACCAGAAGAGTACCTTGACAACTACGCTGAAGAGATGCTGAAGAAGCCAGAGCAGGCCGACCAGTTCGTCAGCCAGGCCGCTGACCGCAAGCTTATGGTTGCACTCAAGGATGTCGTAACCCTCGACACCAAGGAGATTTCTTTCGATGAATTCTCTAAACTGGAGGCATAATACACATTATAGGCAAGTTCTATAATATAAATAGAATATTCCTTATTGGGGGCATTCAAAGCCCCACTTATAAAACAAAGCGCAGCAGATTCATTTCCGCTGCGCTTTTTTTCATGCCGGATCGACATCGAAAGACACCGACATCGACTTATAGCGGGCATCCTTCAGCAATGCCTCTGTAGCCTGACGGATACGTTGGCGCGCCGGCATGATGCCAAGAGACGGTTCCAGTTTCAGCACAATCTTGCGGATATACATCAGTTTGACACGCGACACCGCAGGCCTGTCAGGCCCCAGCACACGGTCACCGAAGAACTGACGCAGACGACTGCCCAACTCTATCGCTGCCGAATTCACCAACCCGTCATCCTTGTGTTTAAGGTAAATATCGATCAGTCTGGTAAACGGCGGATAGTGAAACTGCCTCCGTTCCACCATCAGCGAGCGGAAGAAACCGGTATAATCGCCATCCACTATCTGCCTTATCACAGGCAGACCGGGATGCGTAGTCTGCAGTATCACCCGTCCTCGCCTGCCCTTTCGTCCTGCACGTCCTGCCACCTGCGTCATCATCATGAACGAATGTTCATACGCGCGGAAGTCAGGTTGGTTCAACATAGTGTCCGCTGCCAGTATGCCCACGACACTTACATTGTCAAAATCCAGTCCTTTCGTCACCATCTGCGTACCTATCAGCATATTCGTCTTGCCTGCCGAGAAGTCAGATATAATCCTCTCGTATGCGTTCCGCGTATGTGTCGTGTCAAGATCCATCCTTGCTATGCGTGCTGACGGAAACTCTTCGGCTATGATGTCCTCCACCTTCTCCGTTCCTGCTCCCCGGTCCCGCAGGTCCGTATTGCCACAGTCCGGACACGCAGCAGGCATTCTGAACGTATAGCCACAGTAATGGCACGTCAGCGATGCCGTCGTTTTATGATACGTCAGCGACACATCACAGTTCGGGCACTTCGGAGACCACCCGCACTGGTGGCACTCCACCACCGGCGAGAAGCCACGGCGGTTCTGGAATATTATAGCCTGCTCACCGTTCTGCAGGGCCTCCGCCACCGCCTCTTTCAGTTGTGGCGACAGCATACCACGCATAATCTTACGGTGCCGCAGGTCCTTCACGTCTACAACCTGTATCTGCGGCAACTGCAAATCCTTGTAACGCTGCGTCAGAGTGACCAGATTATACTTCTGTTTCATGGCGAGGAAGTAGCTCTCCGCCGAGGGAGTGGCCGTTCCCAGCACCACCTTCGCCCCACTCCACCGTGCCATCATCAGTGCCACGGAGCGTGCATGGTAACGCGGCGATGGGTCAAACTGCTTGAAACTCGTCTCATGTTCCTCGTCTATTATAACCAGTCCAAGTCTTCGGTACGGCAGGAACACGGCAGAACGCGCACCGAGTATCACGTCATACGGACTGTCCGACAGCTGTTTCTGCCATATCTCCACACGTTCAGCGTCCGAATACTTCGAGTGATAAATGCCCAGCCTGTCTCCAAACACGCGCTGCAGCCTCTGCGTTATCTGCACCGTCAACGCTATTTCGGGCAGCAGATACATCACCTGTTCGCCCCTGTCTATCGCCTCCTGTATGAGATGTATATACACCTCTGTCTTTCCCGACGACGTAACACCATACAGCAGTGATATGCCAGAAGCATTCCCGTCCGCCGATATTGCATCCTTCGCCTGCTGTTGCGCCACGCTCAACGGCTTGATGTTCTCCGGGTGCGCCGCCCCTCCGCCATTCAGTCTGCCTACCTCCACGTCATACTGTTTCATAATCCGCCTGTCCAGCAGTGCCCTCATCACACTTGCCGTGCAGTGTGTCACGTTCATCAGCTCCTCCTTTGTAACAGTCTTGACAGCATCAGGTTCTCCCACCACTGCCTTATCCCAGCGGGACAGTGACAGATAGGCCGCAAACACCTCCTGTTGCTTCAGCGACCGTTGCAGTATGCCAAGCGCATTGTGCAGCGACTGCTCCGTACGGTATTCCTCCGCCAACGTAACATACGTCTCCATGCGTGGACGGTAACCGTCCTCTTTCTTCATTCCCTGCGGCAAAGCGGCTTTCAGTATGTCACCCATCGGAGCCATATAATATTCTGACATCCACTGCCACAGTCTGTATTGCTCCGCCAACAGCACCGGTCTTTTGTCAAGAACGGAGACTATCTCCTTCACCACCATCTCACCCGTAGGCACAACATGATGCACCCTTGCCACCAAGGCAGTATGGGTCTTTGTCAATCCGAATGGCACCTTCACCCTCACGAAAGGCATTATTGTCCCCACCATGCCTTCTGGCACGGAGTAAGTGAAAAGGCCATCAACAGGCAATGGCAGTATAACATCAACATAGGTCATTTGATGCAAAATTACAAAAACAATCCCATCCATGCAAGCAGTTGGTCTAAATTCGGACATTTTATTTTGCAATATCAATTCTTTTCCGTAACTTTGCCGATGGATTGGAGGTATGGTTGTAGGTGTTTGGCTGTTGGTTGTAGGTATTTGGTTGTCGGTTATCAGTCTTTGCGGCTCTATGATTAGCCCACCCAACCAACCCAAAAGACCCGACAACCCATAACCAAATACCTACAACCAAAGACCGACAGACCCACAACCAACAACCAATCCCCCCACCCGACAATGACAATAATAGGCTACGACGCAAAAAGATATTT
>CAZPNC010000002.1:0-136020 GCA_964587945.1 uncultured Prevotella sp.
TACAATTTTATTTTCTGAGTAAGGCATTACCCACACGATTTAACATAGACCCGTATTGATTAGTTTTGTAGAAAGATATTTCGCTGTGATACTTTTTTTTGATTTTACTATTTCTTCAGGTGTTCCACTGGCTATTATTTCACCACCATTCCGACCTCCTTTTGGACCAATGTCAATAATATAGTCTGCACATTTTATTACGTCCATATTATGTTCTACTATTATAATAGTATGACCACGTTTCAAAAGTTCATTGAATGCATGTAGCAGATGTTTGATGTCATGAAAATGAAGACCAGTTGTTGGTTCGTCAAATATGAACAGCGTGGGTTCCTGTTTTTCCATGGCAATGTAATATGCCAATTTTACACGTTGGTTTTCTCCGCCAGAAAGGGTTGATGACGATTGCCCAAGTTTTATATAACCTAATCCCACCTCGTTAAGTGGGAGTAAGCGTAATATTATCGTACGTAACAATTGAAGGGTTACTTTACTGCGCGTCTGTTGTCTAAGATCAGAATTTTTCATTCTTTTCTCCTCTTTTTCTTGTTGCTCAGAAAAGAAGGTAATAGCTTCAGAAACAGTCATGTCAAGTATCTCATTAATATTTTTGCCGGCAAAACGAATGTCTAACACTTCTCGTTTGAAGCGTTTGCCATGACATGACTCACAGGTCAATGTTAGGTCTGCCATAAATTGCATCTCCACCGTAATGACACCTGCGCCCTTACACTCTTCACACCGTCCTCCTTCTGTATTGAAAGAAAAATGCTGTGGCGTGATATTCAACTGTTGCGCCAAAGCTTGTTCTGCGAACAGTTGACGTATAGCATCATATGCTTTAATATATGTAGCGGGGTTTGAACGTGTACTTTTTCCTATTGGATTTTGGTCAACCATTTCAATGTGCTTGATTTCGTCATAGTCACCTTCTATTGATGAGTAAGCACCAGGTAGTTCTGCAACCAAATCAAGTTTTCTTTTCATAATAGGATAAAGAGTTCCTTGGATGAGTGATGACTTTCCTGAACCGCTAACACCAGTAACTACTGTCATTACATTGAGTGGAAATATAGCATCTATACCTTTTAAATTGTTCATACGTGCACCTTTAAGTATAATACTATGGTTCCATGAACGGCGTGATGTCGGAACGTCAATCGTTTCTTTTCCGCTAAGATAAGCAATGGTGTGAGAGTTCCCTTGTGGTATATTTGTAATATTGTTTGTTTCTCCTTCAAAAACAATTTCTCCGCCATATGTTCCTGCATCAGGACCAACGTCAATGAGGTAGTCTGAAGCACGGATTATATCCTCATCATGTTCTACTACAATAACAGTATTGCCAATGTCACGCAGTTTTTTTAATATCGAGATTAGTTTTTCCGTGTCACTGCTATGCATACCTATTGATGGTTCGTCAAGTATGTACAATGAGCCTACAAGTGACGAGCCTAATGCCGTAGTCAGATTTATACGTTGGCTCTCACCACCGGATAAAGTGTTACTTTGACGATTAAGGGTAAGATATCCCAGCCCAATATCGACAAGAAACTGTAAACGGCTTTTTATTTCTGTAAGTAGGCGTTCTGCAATCTTGGCACGATTACCTTCTAATTTTAGGTTGTCAAACCATTGTTTCAGTTCGTCAACAGGCATTTCTCCTAATGAGGAGATCGTTTTACCACCGATTTTGACATAGTTGGCTTCCTTGCGTAAACGAGTACCTTGACAATCTGGACAAATAGTCTTGCCACGGTAGCGACTGAGCATAACGCGATATTGTATTTTATATTGATTATCTTTTACCATTTGAAAAAAAACATCAATACATACCTTTTCATTTTGTCGTTTCTTCTTGTCAGATGGTAAACCATGCCATAACCATTTTTTTTCTTTGTCTGTAAGTTCATAATAGCGCTTGAAAATAGGAAAATTGTCCCGTTCTGCACGGCGGATAAATTCGTTTTGCCATTCTTTCATCTTTTCCCCATGCCAACATTGTACACAACCATCATAAACGCTAATAGACGGATTGGGTATTACAAGATTTTCGTCTATACCCATCACCTTGCCAAAACCTTCGCAAGTCTGGCAAACGCCCAGTGGAGAATTGAATGCGAAAAGGCCGTCTGTGGGCTCTTCAAATATGATGCCATCAGCTTCGAGTCGTGTAGAGAAGTCATATATGATATTGCCAGGAATGAATAACAGGCGGCATGAACCTCGCCCTTCATAGAATGCAGTCTCTGCAGAATCGGTAAGGCGTGATATTGTCTCGGGTGAGTCATCGACCGACATACGGTCTATAAGTAGATATATTTCCTCTGACTTTAGTTTTATATCGCTTTGCTGTGTAAGCAAATCTTCTATTAAAATTACTTCATTTTTGTAATATATGCGTGAATAGCCTTGTAATATTTCCATCTCCAACTGTTTCTTTACACTTCTTCCATTAATGGAACACAGTGGAGCAAGTAGAATAAAGCGGGTACCTTTGGTGAAAGACAGCATACATTCAACCACATCTTCCGGGGAATGTTTTTTTACTTCCTGATTTGATATAGGAGAGAATATCTGCCCTACCCTCGCAAATAAAAGGCGCATAAACTCGTAAATTTCAGTACTCGTACCGACTGTAGAACGTGGGTTACGACTTATTACTTTTTGCTCTATAGCAATGGCAGGTGGAAGACCAACAATGAAATCACATTCAGGTTTGCTCATACGCCCAAGAAACTGGCGGGCGTATGAGGAAAGGCTTTCTACATATCGTCGCTGTCCTTCTGCATATAGAGTATCAAAAGCTAATGAAGATTTTCCGGAACCGCTAACACCCGATATTACAACAAACTTATTGCGTGGAATATCAACAGAAATGTTTTTCAAGTTGTTTACGCGTGCTCCTTTTATCTTTATATATTGTGTCATCATTTGTCTTTTAATACTTTGAAGCAGCAAAGATAATGAAATTTTCCCGGATTTCAAATGTAAACATTAAATGTTTTGTATAAAAAGCCTTAAAATCGCTTTTTTTTGCCTTTGCGGATGTTTTATGTTGTTTTTTTTTGCTACCTTTGCAGACAATAGATTAAGGGTAAATGCTGTTAGAAGCCGCGAAAAGTGGTAAAAACGCCGAATTCTCCATTTGGGGAAGGTTTGGTGGTTTGGTGTCTATCAAAATCTATATCAACATATCAAGTTTCTTGATATTTCTAAAGATAAAATAATAATAACGATAAAAAAGAAATGGACGATACACAGACTTATGATCATGACAGAATCTTAAAGATAAACATTGAAGAGGAGATGAAGTCAAGTTACATTGACTATTCAATGTCGGTAATTGTTGCACGTGCGCTACCTGATGTGCGTGATGGCTTCAAACCGGTTCACCGCCGTATTTTATATGGTATGCTTGGTATAGGAAATACCAGTACTTCTCCTTACAAAAAATGTGCACGTGTGGTAGGTGAAGTCCTTGGTAAATACCATCCACATGGAGACGGTTCTGTCTATGGCGCCTTGGTACGCCTGGCACAGGATTGGAATATGCGTTATACTCTTGTTGATGGTCAGGGAAACTTTGGTTCCGTTGATGGCGATTCGGCTGCTGCCATGCGTTACACAGAATGTCGCTTGAGCAAGATGGGAGAGCATGTGATGGATGACTTGGAGAAGGAAACCGTTGATATGACCAACAACTTTGATGATTCATTGCAGGAGCCAACGGTAATGCCGACAAAGATTCCTAATTTGCTTGTAAATGGTGGTAATGGTATAGCTGTTGGTATGGCGACAAATATTCCGACCCATAATCTTGGCGAGGTTATTGATGGATGCTGTGCTTATATAGACAATCCAGATATTGATATAACTGGACTGATGGAGTTTATAAAGGCTCCGGACTTTCCTACGGGGGCTTATATATATGGACTACAAGGTGTAAAGGAAGCATACGAAACAGGTCGTGGCAGAATAATAATGAGAGCCAAGGCGGAGATTGAGTCTGATGACCAGCATGACAAGATTGTGGTAACAGAAATACCATACGGCGTAAATAAAGCGCAGTTGATAGAGTACATTGCCGATCTTGTGAAAGATGGGAAATTGGAAGGCATATCCAATGTCAATGATGAAACCGGTCGTCAAGGCATGCGTATTGTTGTTGATGTCAAACGTGATGCCAATGCTAATGTCATATTAAACAAACTTTTTAAAATGACTGCGTTACAGAGTTCGTTCTCTGTCAATTGTATAGCATTGGTGAAGGGGCGTCCACGCCTGTTGTCTTTGAAAGAATGTGTAAAATACTTTGTAGGACATCGTCACGATGTTACGATACGCCGTACGCAGTATGATTTACGGAAAGCAAAGGAACGTGCCCATCTCCTTGAAGCACTTATTGTCGCAAGCGACAATATTGATGAGGTGGTGAAAATAATAAAATCGTCAAAAAGTCCATCAGAGGCCCAGTTACGGCTTATGGAACGCTTTGGCTTTGATGAGGCGCAAGCTAAGTACGTTGTTGATATGCGCCTTAGTCAACTCACTGGTCTCCAACAAGAGAAATTGCATAATGAGTATAATGAGTTGATGAAAACCATAGATTATCTGCAGTCTATTTTGGATAATCCAGAACTATGCAAACAGGTAATGAAGGACGAGTTGCAGGAAGTAAAAGAAAAATATGGCGATGAGCGTCGTACCGAAATCAAATTGTCAAGTGCAGAGTTTAATCCTGAGGATTACTTTGCTAATGATCCGGTTGTAATAACAATGAGTCATCTCGGTTATATAAAGCGTACTCTGCAAACAGATTTCCGTGCCCAGTCTCGTGGTGGCGTAGGAAGCCGTGGCAGCAGGACAAGGGATCAGGATTTCACAGAATATATGTATGCAGCAGATGCGCACGATATGATAATGTTCTTTACAAAGAAAGGACGCGTGTATTGGCTGAAATGTTTTGAAATCCCTGAAGGAGCAAAGGATTCTAAGGGTCGTGCTATACAAAATATGTTAGAATTGGAGCCTGGGGATGCCATAAATGCATTCCTTGGAATACAGAGCCATAAATTCAACAGTGAAGAGTTCCTTAACTCGCACTATGTCGTTTTCGCCACTAAGAATGGAATAGTAAAGCGTACAAGTCTTTCTGATTATTCTCGTCCAAGGACAAGAGGGGTACGCGCAATCAACGTATTAGAAGGTGACGAAGTTGTAAATGTAATGTTGACAAACGGCCGTGATGAACTTGTTCTTGCAAGTCGTAATGGACGTGCTGTACGTTTTGACGAGAAGGATATTCGTGTTATGGGACGTGTTTCCACGGGCGTACGTGGCATGATGCTTACAGATGAGGATGATGCCGTCATTGGAATGGTTGTAGCTTATGATCCTGAGCAATCACTTATGGTAATCAGTGAAAAAGGTTATGGCAAACGTTCAAAGATAGGAAAACTTACGGAAGTAACACGTGAAGATGGTACCAAATACATGAAAGTGGAAGATGGTGGTTATCGTCTCACCAAACGAGGTTCAAAGGGTGTCTCTACTCTTAACATCACGGATAAGACGGGTAAAGTCATCGCTGTGAAGTGTGTCAATGGTGAAGAAGACCTTATGATTATCAACAGAAGTGGTATAGCCATACGTTTTGCAATTGCTGATGCAGGTGATACCAAGGGTCGCAATACCCAAGGAGTGAAACTTATAGAACTGAAAAAACGCAATGAGTCCATTGCTAGTGTTTGTGTCGTTCCACATGAAGATGAGGAGACAGAAGAAGACTCAACGATTGTTGATAATATAGAACCACGAATGGAAGAATAAAAAATTAACACTCATTAATTATGAAAAAGATTTTTATCACCACGATTGCAGCGCTTGTGGCCGCTACATCATTTGCCCAGAATCCCAAAATCGGGAAAGAAATCAAAGCGACAAAGAATTATGAAGATGGCAAGGCTATCCTTGACAAACAGTTTGCAACCCTTACTGATGAGGATAAGGGCAAAGCGTATGATGAACTGTACAAACTTGCCAAGGAAAAAGCGGATCCCAGTTTGGTCATTCTCAGTTCAGGAAAGACTGAAGGCATAGACTATAAGGCTATTCTAGCTGCTATTGAAACTGCATTTGAATGTGAAAAGGTAGCATCGAAAGATGCCAAGAAAAATGTAGAAGAAATTACGCCTTTCCGTCCCGCGCTTATCAATGCCGCTAACAGTACCAATGATGATTCTGAAAAGTTAGCTTATAGCCTTTGTTATACTAATACAGCCAAGGCAAATGACGGCAATGCCGGTTTGGCTAATTATTTTGCTTCTTATGCATTTTATCAGAAAAAGGATTTTATCAATGCTGCAAAATATGCAAAGGAAGCTCTTACTGACAGTCGTGTAAAAGAACAGGCAGAGCAAGTTTATCGTGTATCTATGGAACAAGGTCTCAAAACGAGTAAAGACAGCCTTAACTATGTCAATGAGTTAAAAGCATTGAATTTGGATAAATATTTTAGTCAGATTTGTGGCATCTATCAGGAACTCGGTCAGGAATCGCAGGTAAATGCTTTGGTGGATGAGGCTATTGCAAAAAATCCGAACAATAAGATTGCATACTTTACGCGTGGCTCTATTAATAACTCTAAAAAGCAGTATGAGGCTGCGATAAAGGATTTTAAGAAAGCGGCAGAAATTGATCCAGCCTTTATACAAGCTTGGTTTAACCTAGGTGTCTGTGCTTCACAGAAGGGATTTGACCTTAACGAGAAATATACGGACAAAAATGGACGTATACCTACAGATAAGGCTGCAGAAGTTACTTCAAATTTGAAAGAGGCCATCACTTATTATGAGAAGGTTCGTGAACTTGATCCTAACCATGAGCAGATATCCAATTGGCCAATGCAACTTCGTATGTTGTACAATGCTGTGGGCGAGAAAGCCAAGGCTGATGAAATAAGCAAAATGCTTGGTGATATTTAATTTTATTTTTAAGATATGGAGGATGATGTACAGCTGTTTTTTTGTGACGGCTAGCTAATACTCAATAACTTCAAAAATTATATCATGCGAAAAATATTTCTCAATATATTATTATTGTTTACACTTACTGCTTCTGCCGACAATGTTAAGTTGTCGCAGAAGCAGTTTAAGAAAGATATATCTGAGATAAAGAGTAAGCTTAAAGACAACAAAGATCTTGAGAAGAGTGAGGCTACGTTACGCAAATATCTTTCTGACTCAATATACTACCAATATAAAAATGTACATCTGTTGCTGATAGAATGTCTGCGTAAACAGTACGAAGCTGGTAATGAGAAGATGTACTTGAAAGAAAAGGTCGATACGGCAAGTTTTATGCGTACCAATGTGAGATTGTTTCTTGCGGCAGAGTCATTTGATTCGCTGGAAGCCAAACCTGATAGTAAAGGCATTGTTGCGCCATCATATCGCAAGAAACATGCAGAATATCTTAAACCTTATATAAACAATATTATAAAAGGAGGTATATTCTTCTTTGTCCATAGTAATTGGACAGAGTCATGGCAATGTTTTGATACCTATCTTGACTGTTATAGGCAGCCAATGTTCAAAGAAGAACGTTTGGACTCTTCGCAATATAAATTCGCAACATTCCTCGCTACAATGTCTGCGTACAATTTGTCGAACCTCAAATTCGCTTTAAAATATGCAGACGAGGCTGTTACATATCAACCAAGAAGGGAAATGACACTACAGAAATTGGCTGATATGTGTGCAGAAAAAGGAGATACATCACGTTTCATTTCATATCTGAGACAAGGTTATCACGACTATCCTTATTCTGGGTATTTCTTTCCTAACTTGATAGATATATATACAAAAACAAAAAATTATAGCCAGGCTTTACTTTATGCAGACTCTGCATTGGTTAACGATTCGCTAAACACGACATTTCTGCTTGCAAGACATAACGTCTTGATGATGATGCAGAGATATGATGAAGCGTTGAAAGATGGTATATCCATACTGGCTGTGAATGATTCACTTGCCATACCTAATTACAACGTGGCGTGTATATATTACAAGAAAGCACAGGAAGTGATGAAACAGACAGATTCTTCTTATAAACAACGTCTGAAAAAAGCCCAGCAATATTACAAACAGTGCATTCCTTATATGGAAAAATACAGGAGTCTGATGCCAAAAGACATACACTTGTGGCGTCCTGTTCTTTATGACGCATATCTCAATCTTAATATGGGCGAGGAGTTTGACAACCTCCCGTCAATAGAATAAATAATTCGATACAATAACGACATAAACTACTCTTTTGTTTGTTCCACATAACATATTGTGCAAATTACAGCAGGCCATATCCATCATAAAATGGGGAATGGTTTGCTGCTTGTTCTTTTTTGTTGCATCATGTCGTCAAAAAGTCAAAACGGAAATAACTCCATGGGGCTCACCGGTCGTATATGATTCAATGAATGCAGGTAGTGTAGAAAGTAACGATGACGAGCATTATACATTATGCGATATACAGCAAACGGGTGAAATGATAATGCTGACGCTGTCAGGACCAAATACCTATTACGAATATCATGGTAGAGGAATGGGGGTAAACTATCTGCTTTGTGAAAAATTGGCAGAGCACCTTGGAGTGACTCTTCGTGTTGACGTATGCCGTGACACTGTCGATATGCTTCAAAGGTTGAGAAATGGAGAAGGCGATCTTGTCGCTTTTCCTGTCGGCAAGCAATTACAGGCCGGTTTCATAGCCTGTGGTGTCGGCAAGGACAATACTCTGAAGAATGCAAGACCACAGGGAGCATGGCTCGTAGCCAAAAGTAATGTGGAACTGGCGAATGCCATAAATTCATGGTATAAACCAGCAATGTATGCAGATATGGAAAAACAGCAACGGCATCTCTTGGCTACAGGTGGCGTCACAAGGCATGTATATCCATTTATGCTTTCAGCTAAGCAGGGTACCATTTCACAGTATGACCATCTTTTTAGAAAGCACTCCCCTACTGCGGGTGTTGATTGGAGCCTGCTTGCCGCCCAAAGTTACCAGGAATCATGCTTTGATCCGCAGGCTCATTCATGGGCTGGAGCATGCGGACTCATGCAGATACTTCCATCCACAGCAGATCATCTCGCTTTGCCGCGACAAAATATATATGAACCTGAAGCGAATATAGCAGCCGCCACACGCTATATGCGTGAACTGCAGGCATTGTTCTCTGACGTAGGTAATCCACAGGAACGCCTGATGTTTGCCCTCGCTGCTTATAATGGCGGTTATAACCATGTGCGTGATGCAATGGCATTGACAAAGAAATATGGTGGTATATGGCAAAAGTGGAGTGACGTGCGACATTATATACTTGCTCTTTCCCAACCACGATACTATCGTGATCCTGTTGTTAAGAACGGCTATATGCGAGGTTCGGAAACGGCAAATTATGTAGATATGATTATGAGCCGTTGGGCTCAATATCGGCATGCCTTACGTACCGGTGGTAAAGTCGTTTCTGCTGTAAGGCCGACAGGCTCGTCACTTACTCCTGTTTCGTCTGTGGATGGTTTGCCGCACCATCGTGTGACAAAGAAAAACAAATGGCGGAAGGAATGACTCTACAACAAGAAAAACTGTTGCTATAAGGTCTTAATATTTATGCTATATGTGTACAAATGACACGAATGCATAAATGTGTCTATACAAAAGTGCCCAAATCATATTGTAAATACATTCCTTTTACAATATGGTTTGGGCACTTTCATCGTGTGATTTGGGCACTTTTGCAACCTTGTCAAATACACATGTACACCCGTAGGGAATCGAACCCTAACCTGAAGAACCGGAATCTTCTATTCTATCCATTGAACTACGGGTGCTAGAATGGGAAGCAAAGGTACGAAAAAGTTTTTAAAATGAGGACAAAACTAATAAAAAATGTAATTAATTGAATGAAAAGATGGTGTTGTCACAGTTTTTTTGTAACTTTGCAGTGTTATACTTGTATTATGGACATTGCTTTGGCAATAAAGGATAAGAGAGACGAACGGTAACGTTAAGCCAAACGATCAAGACTTAAACTTGTTCGGATTTCGTTACGGTGAGACCTGATAGGTCAAATAACCAACGATTACGTCTGCTGTCTCTAGTCATGTTGTGGCAATAACACAATAAACAAAAGGAACATGGATAAAAAACTCGGTAAGATAATAGCATTGGCAAACCAAAAAGGAGGTGTGGGTAAAACCACGACAGCCATAAATCTCGCAGCTTCACTTGCTACGCTGGAGAAAGCGGTACTCGTGATAGATGCTGATCCGCAGGCTAACGCTTCCAGTGGATTGGGTGTTGATATACAAGAGGTGGATTGCTCTCTTTATGAGTGCATAATTGACCATGCTGATGTTAGGGACGCTATCTATACCACGGATATAAATGGATTGGATATCATTCCTAGCCACATCAATCTTGTCGGTGCTGAGATTGAGATGCTTACCATTCCTTCAAGAGAGAAAGTGTTGAAGAATATCCTTGAGCCCATAAGACAGGATTATGACTATATACTGATTGACTGTTCTCCCTCATTAGGACTGATTACCGTAAATGCTCTTACTGCAGCACAGTCTGTCATAATACCGGTACAGTGCGAGTATTTTGCTCTTGAAGGTATAGGCAAACTGTTGAATACCGTTAAGATAATAAAGACAAAATTGAATACGACTCTGGAAATAGAAGGCTTTTTACTGACTATGTATGATAATCGCCTGCGGTTGGCAAACCAGATTTATGATGAAGTGAAGCGCCATTTTCAAGAATTGGTTTTCAAGACAGTTATACAGCGTAACGTGAAATTGTCAGAATGTCCTAGTCATGGATTGCCCGTAATATTGTATGATGCAGATGCTGCTGGTACAAAGAATTACCTTGCGTTAGCCAAGGAAATAGTAAACAGAGAAGTCAGTTAACATATTACTAAAAGAACACAGGAAAAGCCAAAGGTGATGATTGTGCACAGAATAGCTTAGGCAACTCTGGTATCGAAAAGCCATTAATGGCTTTTTTATATGATTACTTTCTTTTTTATTATGTCTTTTCCATTTTTTATTTACAATAATGGCAGTACACAAAAAATATAATGCTTTGGGACGAGGTCTTGACGCCTTGATATCCACGGAGGATGTGCGCCCGCAAGGTTCGTCGACAATCAATGAAATTGCTATCGAACTTATTGAGGCTAATCCTAACCAGCCTCGTCGTGAGTTTGATCCGCAATCTCTACAGGAACTCGCTACCAGTATAAAGGAGATTGGCATTATCCAGCCAATCACTTTAAGACAAGTTGAGGATAACCGCTTTCAGATTATAGCGGGAGAACGGCGTTGGAGGGCGTCCCAATTGGTTGGGTTGAAGGCTATCCCTGCTTACATACGCACTATCAGTGATGAAAGTGTGATGGAGATGGCTTTGGTTGAGAATATTCAGCGCGAAGATCTCAACGCTATCGAAATAGCATTGGCCTACCAGCATCTTCTTGATAATGATGGCATGACACAGGAGAAGGTGTCAGACAGAGTCGGAAAAAGCCGTGCGGCAATAGCAAACTATTTGCGCTTGTTAAGACTTCCTGCTCTTATACAATTGTCTTTACAGAAAAAGGAACTAGATATGGGACATGCAAGAGCCTTGTTGTCACTTGATTCGCCTTCTATGCAGATAAAATTGTTTAAGGAAATAATGAAGCATAACTATTCTGTTCGTAAAGTCGAGGAGATGGTCAATATTCTGAAAAATGGTGAAGATATACAGACTGCAACAAAGACATTGCGTGGCAAGACTACCCTATCAGAGGAATATGAAAGTTTGAAGAATCGTATTGCCGAGAAGCTTGCAGTGAAGGTGCAGATGAGTTGCTCGACGAAGGGGAAGGGGAAGATAACTATCCCATTCTCTTCAGATGAAGAGCTTGAAAAAATTATCATGCAGTTTGATAGAATACAAGGATAGCATACGTCGAAGAGCCTTAATAATCCTCGTCCTGTGAGGGATTGAGGATTATATTGCCAACAATACAATGGTATTAAAATGCGAAATTTTATTAATACAAGATTCTTGATATTCGCTTTCGTCTGTATGGTATTTCAAATGCTTCATGCAGAACCTACAACCAAAGATTCCGTGCAGATAATACAAACAGACTCTTTGGGGGAATATGGATTGATGCTATCCAAACAGGATTCTGCAACACTTTTGAATGTTGAGAGACAAGCAACGAATATTAAAGAAAAAAGAAATTGGGCTACATGGAAGCCTGATCCGAAAAGGGCTATGTGGTTGGCAATAGTTCTGCCTGGTGCCGGACAAATATATAATCGCAAATATTGGAAGCTACCTATCATATATGGAGGCTTTCTTGGTTGTGCTTATGCCATGCGGTGGAACAACCAAATGTATTTGGATTATTCGCAAGCGTATCTTGATATAATGGATGATGACCCTACAACCAAAAGTTATACACAGTTCCTTCATCTCGGAATGCAAATAAATTCCTCTAATGAAGAACGTTACAAGGCAATATTCAAGTCGCGCAAAGATAAATATCGCAGGTGGAGAGACCTTAGCTTTTTCTGTATGTTAGGGGTTTACGCGTTGTCCATCATTGATGCATATGTTGATGCTTCTTTGTCACAGTTTGACATATCTGACGACCTTAGCCTTAGAGTGCAGCCAGCTGTAATAAATGGTTCTACTCATTCTTTGGAGAATGTAGCAACACCATCTGGGTTAGGTTTTAGCAAATCTGCCATAGGAGTGCAAGGGGCACTGACTTTTTAATTTAGAACAATAGACACACAATTATATAATATAATGACACTGTACAAACTTAAACTTCTTACACTTATCGCCTTGTTCCTGCTTGGCGTTTTCCCGTTCTCGTCTTATAATGCAAATGCCGATGCCATCCAATCTTTATTAGATAAAGATAGCACAAAACCTGTAACTAAAACAGATGAGAAAATAGATGAGGAAGAAACGGAAGAAGATGATGATGAAGAAGCAGATATAGAGGATGACAAGACTACGCAGAAGTTCGTGGATGTTGATGATGAAGAGATCGTCGTAAATGCGAAGGATGGTAAAGAAGAGATTTTCGAGGTACCAGAGGGTATGATAATAGATATCGAAAAAATGATGTCTGATTATAATACAAAGCAGTATCTTACTCCTGACACAACGTGCACAATGCGTGATGTGAATCCGGTCTTTGAACAAAAAATATATCTTGATCGTCTGAAACGCCTGCCTACTGCAATGGAGATGCCATGGAATGATGTGGTGCAGAAATTCATAGACAGATATAGTGGAAGACTACGTCGGTCTGTTGGTTATATGCTTGGTGCCTCAAACTTTTATATGCCTATCTTTGAACAGGCTTTAGAGGTTTATGGATTACCTTTGGAACTTAAGTATCTGCCAGTAATAGAGTCTGCACTCAACCCCAATGCTATTAGCCGCGTAGGAGCTACTGGTCTTTGGCAGTTTATGGCCGCTACAGGTAAGAGATATGGTCTGAAACTTAACTCTATGATAGATGAACGGCGGGATCCGGTGAAGGCGTCATACGCTGCTGCCCATTATCTTAGTGACTTATATGGTATCTTCGAGGACTGGAATCTTGTAATTGCAGCTTACAATGCAGGACCAACAAACATACAGAAGGCAATACAGCGTGCTGGGGGGATGAAAGATTATTGGCAGATTTATCCTTATCTGCCTACGGAAACCAGAGGCTATGTACCTGCATTTATTGCAGCTAACTATATAATGAACTATTATTGTGAACATAATATATGTCCGATGCTGACAACATTGCCTGTACAAACCGATACGATAATGTTGTATCAGAATGTGCATTTTGAGCAGGTGTCAAAGGTTCTGGGTATAAGTATGGAAGAACTGCGTTCGCTTAATCCGCAGTATCGTAGAGATGTTGTTACTGGTTATTCGGAACCGACAGATTTGCGTTTACCAATGAATTATATTGCAAAATATATTGCCAATGAGGATACTATTCTGTCTTATAATGTAGATCAATTGATGAAGCGTGATATTGTGGAGGTTAATGATAATGCTCCCGCATATCGCTCATATCATAAGGCCCGTACAACCAAGACGTCAAATAGCTCCAGAAATAATAAGCGAAAGAAAAAAACAAGAAGCAGCAGAAGCGTAAGTATTAAAAGCGGGGATACGCTTGAGGGAATAGCAAAGCGCCACGGCACTACTGTTGCAAAATTGAAGAAACTTAATAATATTTCCGGTAGCAGCATTAGGGCGGGAAAGAAACTGAAGGTCAAATAAAATGGAGGAGATTACTCCACTTTTTATATCCTTTGACTGTGGTCACACGAAAGACTTTAAACAACCTAAACTAATATGACAGAGGAAGGTATGATACAGGCAGCATTTGATAATTTGCTGCAACATTACTTGAACTCAAATCACCGAAAGAAAACTGACGTGATTCTGAAAGCGTACAACTTTGCATTGCATGCGACACAGAATGTCAGACGGTCTTCTGGTGAACATTATATGATACATCCTATTGCTGTTGCGACTATAGTTTCGCAAGAGATGGGACTCGGTAGTACCTCTATTTGTGCGGCATTGCTACATGATGTGATTGAAGTAAGTGACTATACTATAGAAGATATAAATGTTATATTTGGTTCGAAAATAGCACAGATAGTCGAAGGACTCACTAAAATAGCTGGTGGTATTTTTGGGGATAAAGCGTTAGAACAGGCTGAGAATTTCAAGAAACTGTTGCTTACGATGAGTGAGGATATTCGTGTAATTCTCATAAAAATATGTGATCGCCTTGACAATATGAGGCATCTTGGTTCGCAGCCAGTTACGAAACAGGACAAAATTGCTGGTGAAACATTATTTATCTATGCGCCTTTAGCCAACCGTTTAGGGCTTAACCAGATCAAAACGGAATTGGAAGACTTGTCTTTTAAACATGAACATCCAGAAGAATATGAGGCCATAGAGAAGAAACTGGCTTATACCCATGAACAACGTGAGCATCTTTTTGATGACTTTACAAGTCCTATCAAGGTTGCGTTGGACAGAATAGGTACTAAATATGATATAAAGGCAAGAATAAAAAGCCCCTACTCTATTTGGAGTAAGATGCAGAAAAAACACGTGTCATTTGATGAAATATATGACATCCTTGCCGTGCGTATAGTATTCACACCACATTCCAGAGAGGATGAGGTAAAGGAATGTTTCAATATATACGTGGAACTATGTAAACTTTATCAGTCGCACCCGGATCGTTTACGCGATTGGCTTTCCCATCCTAAGGCTAATGGTTATCAGGCTTTGCACGTGACCTTGATGAGTAATCAAGGACGTTGGATAGAAGTACAGATTCGTTCTGACAGAATGGACGAGATTGCAGAACAAGGTTTTGCTGCACATTGGAAGTATAAGACTGATGATGATCCGATGAATACGGAGAGAGTGTCAGAGGATGAATTGAACGGATGGCTGAGAACTATAAAGGAAATACTCGATGATCCACAACCTGACGCAATGGATTTTCTCGATGCCATAAAGTTGAATCTTTTTGCTTCAGAGATATTTGTGTTCTCTCCTAAAGGGGATATTATCACAATGCCAGCAGGGTGTACGGCTCTTGACTATGCCTTTCTTATTCATACGTTTCTTGGTACTCATTGCATTGGTGCAAAAGTGAATCACAAGTTAGTGCCTCTGTCACACAAATTGAAAGGTGGAGATCAGGTGGAAATCATTACGTCTAACTCGCAGCACGTGCAACCTGTATGGATAAACTTTGTCACAACAGCCAAAGCTAGAAACAAAATACAGGCATTACTCAGAAAGCAAGAACGCGAACAGGCGAAGGAAGGAATGGCTATTCTTACTGCATGGCTGGAACAGAATGACCTGCCACTGACTACTTCTATACTGAATAAGTTGGTTGATGCGCATAAGGAGAAACAACAAGACCGTATGCTTGCAGCCATTGCCAAAGGAGAAATTGTGTTAGGAGTGAATGATCTAAAAGTCATTTATAACAAAAAATTGAATGAAACGGCGAAATCCGGTAAAAAAGGATGGCGTAAATATATTCCTTTTGTCAAGGTAAAGGATGCGGAAGAAGGGACGGATAATGATTATATTGTTGTCGGGAAGAACTTTGACAAAAATCAGACGATTGTCATAACAGAAGACAATATTTCCCATTATAAGTTTCCTGAATGTTGCAAACCAATTCCTGGTGACCCTATTCTTGCTTATATCAATGATGACAATCAGCTGGAAATCCACTCGCGTTCATGCCCAGAGGCTGCAAGATTGAAGTCTTCTTTTGGTGCAAGTGTTCTTGCGGCAAAATGGAATATGCGTGGTGATATGAGTTTTATGGCCACCATTTCTATGAAAGGTATAGACCGTAAGGGTATGGTGAAAGATGTTACCGTATTACTTTCAGATACTTTTGAAATTAATATTCATCGTCTTGTGGTAAATACGGACGATGGAATATTTGCCGGAGAAATAGAACTCAAAGTGAGAGATAATTCTAATCTTGATGCAATTATCACTAAACTCACAACCATTAATGGTATGCAAAGTGTACATAGAGTGTAAATTCTTAAATCAAACAAATACAACTACAATGAAAAAACTTTTATTACTGTTGTTTATCGCAATGAATTATATGACTTCTGCTTATGCGGGTTCTAATGCGAAAATATGGGATAATGCAGACACTATTGTTGTCGCGAGAGACGGAACAGGTAATTTTCGTACTATAGACGAAGCATTGGATGTATGTAGAGCATTTATGGAATATCATAAGGTTATATATGTAAAGAAAGGCACATATAAGGAAAAGTTAATCATACCCTCATTCCTTCGTAATGTAGAGATTTGCGGAGAAGATCGTGATAATACTATTATTACATATGATGACCATGCAAACATAAAGATTGAAAATCTGCCAAATAACAAAAAACTGGGAACATTTCGAACTTATACATTAAAGATAGAAGGTAATGATATAACGGTCAAGAATATAACAATAGAAAATAATGCGGCAAAACTAGGTCAGGCTGTGGCATTACATACGGAAGGTGATCGCATTAAATTTGTAAATTGTCGTTTCCTTGGTAACCAAGATACAATATATACAGGTGTAGAAAATACTCGTCTTTACTTTGTTGACTGTTACATAGAAGGTACAACGGACTTTATTTTCGGTCCGTCCATTGCTTGGTTTGAGAATTGTTTGATAAAGAATAAATCCAATTCTTATATAACAGCGGCTTCAACTCCTGCAAACCAGAAATATGGTTATGTGTTCAACAATTGCAAAATCATTGCGGATGACGGTGTAGACAAATGCTTTCTTGGTCGTCCTTGGAGACCATACTCTTATACTCTGTTTATGAATTGCGAATTAGGGAAGCACATACGCCCAATAGGGTGGGATAACTGGCGCAATCCTGAAAATGAAAAGACAGCACGTTACATGGAATATAACAATCGTGGTGAAGGGGCCGATATCTCACAGCGTTGTCCTTGGGCAAAACAATTGACGAAGAAGGAAATCAAGATGATAACCCCCAAAGAAGTTTTCTCCATAAACAGTTCATGGGAGCCTGATAACAATTAACGTTTAACAGAGGTTCTTTTTAAACATTACAAATATACACTTATAGTGTAGTCTAACTACTTAAAAAAAACAAACCTAACAAAAAAAACATGGCACAAAGATTTATTCTTAATGAAGTATCTTACTTCGGCGCAGGGGCTCGCAAGGAACTTCCTGAAGTGTTGAACCGGATGGGGCTGAAAAAAGCTCTTGTATGCACAGATAAAGGATTACTCCATGTTGGCACCGCACAAAAGGTGACAGCAGTTCTTGAAGAAGCTGGATTTCCTTATGAAATTTACAGTGAAATAAAACCCAATCCAACAGTGACAAATGTGAAACAAGGTGTTGCCGCATTTGCTGCGGCCAAGGCTGACTGCATCATTGCTATTGGCGGAGGGTCTTCTATGGACACTGCAAAGGGCATTGGCATTGTCACTAACAATCCGGAATTTTCCGATATTGTCAGTCTTGAAGGTGTTGCTCCAACAAAGAAGAAGAGTGTACCTATCATAGCACTGCCAACAACAGCAGGAACTGGTGCTGAAGTCACAATTAACTATGTGATAATAGATGAGCAACGTCAAGCCAAGATGGTTTGTGTTGATCCTAATGACATACCGGCAGTAGCCATAGTTGACCCAGAATTGATGTATTCTCTACCCAAGGGGCTTACTGCTGCTACCGGCATGGATGCTCTTACACATGCCATTGAGGGCTATATAACAAAGGGTGCATGGGTTATGAGTGATATGTATGAATTGCAGGCTATAAAGATGATAGCAGAGAATCTGCCATTGGCTGTTGAAGAACCAACAAATCCTGTTGGTCGTGAAGGTATGGCTTTGGCGCAATATATCGCAGCACAAGCCTTCTCCAATGTTGGTCTTGGTCTTGTTCATGGTATGGCACATCCAATGGGTTCGCTCCATGATATCCCACATGGTGTAGCAAACGCTCTTCTTCTCCCGACTATTATGGAGTTCAACATGCCAAAGTGTATAGAAAAGTTCGGCGTTATTGCCAAGACTATGGGGGTAGACACAACAGGAATGACACCTGCACAAGCTGCACAAGCTGCTGTGGATGCAGTTAAGTCTCTTTCTATTCGCGTTGGTATTCCACAGACTCTTACAGAATTGGGAATCAAGTCTGATGACATTCCAGCTCTTGCCGCACAGGCCATAGCTGATGTTTGTACCCCAGGTAATCCACGTGATGTAACAGAAACGGAAATTGCGGATTTGTATAAGAAAGTCCTGTAAGTTCCTTTGTACATAACATAACAATCCCGGCAATCTGTATAATTATTAATAATAAATACAAATTGCCGGGATTTTATCTCTTTGAATGCTTGTGTTAATGTAATCCATTGGCAAATGCCATAGCTTCCATACGTTTCTTTCCGGTTGGCTGTATGCAGATAAGTTCCAGCAGATAGTCTTGACATGCTATGTAGCAATGTTTCTTCTCTTTTATGAACGTTCCGGGTAGATAGTTGTTGGAAAGAATTTCAGTCTTGTGCGTCTGATAACATTTCATTTCCAGCATATCCCCATCTGGCATAAATACCTTTGACCATGCTCCGGGTATAGGAGCCAGTCCTCTGATAAAATCGTATATCTCCTTTGCCGGCCTGTCCCAATCTATTCTACAATTATCCTTGAATAGTTTTGGTGCATGATGTAGTTCTATATTCGCATTATTCATCTCTTTCTGTGATAAACTCTCCACAAGTCCATTACCGTCTAATAACCTATTTATGGTGTCAATGGCAATGTCTGCACCAAGATACATCAAGCCATCATATACATATTCAAAGTCAGCATCGTCTGGAATAGGGAAGGTCTTTTGCATTATTATGCGTCCTGTATCAATGTCATGATCAAGGAAGAAAGTTGTAACACCAGTCATTTTCTCTCCATTCATAATAGCCCAATTGATAGGTGCAGCTCCTCTGTACTGTGGAAGTAAAGCTGCATGAACGTTGAATGTTCCGAAACGTGGCATTGACCACACTATTTCTGGCAACATCCGGAATGCTACCACCACCTGTAAGTCAGCATTATAAGAGCGTAATTCCTCTACAAATGCCATATCTTTCATTTTTATTGGCTGCAATACGGGTATGTTATGCTCTTTCGCATAAACCTTGACATCTGGTTCACGCAACACAGAAGCGTGTCGTCCCACAGGTTTGTCGGGCTGTGTAACGACGGCCACTACATTATATCCACCTTCGACAAGGTGTTTCAGGGTTTCTACCGCAAACTCCGGTGTACCCATGAACACTATTTTCAAATCTTGTTTCTGCATAGTTCTTTATTTCTATTCATTACTCATATCAGCAACCATCTTACGGTATTGGCTAAGAAGGTGTGCCCTGGATATGTAACCATATAGATGTCCTTCCGTATCCATCACAGGCAATTGCTGTGCGTTATATTTGTCAAAAGCCGCCATAACCTCTTCCATGGGATCACCTAACCGTAACATTGTAACAGGAGGTGACATTAATTGCGAAACCCGGAAGTGATGGTATAATTCTGTGCGAAATACAATATGTCTCAGTTTGTCCAATTCTATTTCTCCAAGAAGATTACCGGCTGCATCTACTACCGGCAGAAGGGAACTGTGGCTTTTGCTCAATGCATGGACAAGTTGTACTAATTCCATGTCCTTGTCTACTGCAACAAAATCCCTTTCTATTACAGAGTCCAGCGTCATTAATGTCAATACACTACGATCTGTATGGTGTGTAATAAGTTTTCCTTGTCGCGCCAATCGCATACCATATATACTATGAGGCTCAAATGCCAGAATTGTGAGATAAGCGCATACGCTTACAATCATCAATGGCATGAAAAGATCATATCCGGCCGTTAATTCTGCTATCAGGAAGACTCCTGTCAGTGGTGCGTGCATTACGCCAGACATTACACCTGCCATCCCAAGTAGTGCTGCATTCTCTTCTGGGAATATAGGACCGACACTGTAATAGTTCCATAGTCGTGCAAAGAAAAATCCGGCAAAAGCACCAATAAAGAGAGAAGGGGCAAATGTTCCACCACAACCACCGCCACCATTGGTACTTGCTGTTGCAAAGCATTTTGTAAGTATAACACCAGTTATGTAAAGCAGTAAAATATAAGTGCTACCCCCAGAGAAAATAGAATGCTCCATTATATGGCTCCATTCATCCTCTGTACCACCACTCAAAAGGATGTTTATTGACGAATAACCCTCGCCATATAAAGATGGGAAGATGAATATCAAAGTACTGAGTATCACACCTCCAAATGCTAGTTTGGCATACCTGTTGCTCATTCTGCCGAAAATACCTTCGCAGGCCGTCATCATTCTTATAAAATAGAGTGATACAAGTCCACAGAAAACACCGAGAAGAATGTTTGATGGAACTCTTTCTACCATCCATGGATGTGTCATGCTGAACGAAAACAGTTTGTCTTCTCCGACAAGTATATATGTAAAGCATGTTGCTGTGACACTGGATATAAGTATGGGCGATATACTCGCCATGGTAAGGTCTATCATTAACACCTCAATGGTGAAGACAAGTCCTGCAATAGGGGCTTTGAAAATTCCGGCAATGGCAGCAGCGGCACCACAACCGACAAGCAACATCAATGTTTTGTTGCTCATACGGAATTTTTGCCCGAGATTACTTGCTATACTCGACCCTGTCAAGACTATAGGTGCCTCTGCACCCACGGAACCACCGAAGCCGATAGTTATGGCAGATGCCACTACTGAAGACCAACAGTTATGACTTGCCAATCTGCTTTTTTTTGACGATATAGCGTATAGTATCCGTGTAATTCCATGTGATATATTATCCCTTACAATATATCTTACGAAAAGCATCGTTATCCATATACCCACCACGGGCAGAACAAGGTAAAGCCAGTTGTACCCCTTTACCTGTATCTCTCGCATCACAAGGCTCTGTATTATATGGATAAGACTATGCAGGATGTATGCTGCAAAGGCGGCAAACATACCAACCCAGAATGCCAAGACTAGAGTGAACTGCTTGTCTGACAAATGCCGTTGGCGCCATGCAAGGATTTCATCGAACTCTCTTTGCATGACATTGCCCAAGTAATTATAATATGGGCATAAAACCGTCTTTATTTGTTTGATAATACTCATCCTGATTTGGAGTGTTATGTATGCTGCTGTGGAAAAAAACTCCAAAAGTTATAAACTATTTATCTAATCACTATGACCTCACCATCCTGGCGCAATCTTATGATAGATGAAGGCTTATGGGGCTTATGCTCATTACGTCGTGTAATACAAACATAGTCTACTTGTGACATTATCTCCTCAGAGATGTCACGATAATTTTGAGCAGCAGGTTCTCCACTGATATTGGCACTTGTGGATACAATTGGCTTCTGCATCCTGTAACATAGTTCCTTAGAGAACTCCTCTTGCGTTATACGCATAGCAATACTGCCATCTTCTGCAATGAGGTTCGGTGCCAGACCGACAGCACCGTCAAGAATAACGGTTGTAGGTTTCGTCGCAAAATTCATTACATCCCATGCCACTTCCGGTACATTCCTTACATAACGTTGTATTCTGTTATCATTATCCACAAGGCAAATCATAGCCTTTGATTCTTCACGGCGCTTGATTTTGAAAATCTTAGCCACGGCTTCTGCGTTTGTAGCATCACAACCAATCCCCCATACGGTATCGGTCGGATAGAGTATCACCCCACCCTTCTTCATTGCCTCTACGGCATTCTTTATATCTTCTGCAACTGTCATATCTGTAATTATAATTCTGTTTGATGATTTAATGCAAACTTGCCGCCCCAAGTACAGCTGCCCCAGCACCTTCTAGTGTTGAAAGCATAAATTTAGCCTTACCCTTGAACGCTGGCATTACATTTTCTTCATAAGCCTTCTTTATCGGATCCAGCAACAAGTCACCAGCCTTTGCCAAACCACCAAAGAAGATAAATGCTTCAGGGGAAGTGAACAATGCCATATCCGCACATGCCTTACCCATTATTTCACCGGTGAATGCAAATATTCGCAAAGCAAGAGCATCGCCAGCTTCTGCCGCCAATGATACGTCGTATGATGTTATTTTATCTGTTTCCAACTGGCGAAGTGTTGAAGGTTCGTCACTTTCAACAAGGAACTGGCGCGCTGTGCGTGCAACACCTGTAGCAGAACAGTATGTCTCAAGGCAACCTCTTCTACCGCAACCACATAAGCGACCGTTTTCATGTTTTACTATAAGGTGTCCTAACTCACCGGCATTGCCATCACTGCCTATGATTAATTGTCCGTTGCTGACAATTCCAGAACCGACTCCTGTGCCAAGAGTAAGGACGATAAAGTCTTTCATTCCACGGGCTACTCCAAATGTCATCTCGCCCAATGCGGCAGCGTTGGCATCATTGGTCATCTTCACTTTCATTCCACCTAGACGCTCGCTGAACATCTTCACCAAAGGTACACATCCTTCGTGTGCCCATGCAATGTTAGCCGCATACTCTATACATCCTGACATTATGTTGCCGTTGGGTGCACCTATCCCCATGGAAGAGATTGTTTCCATTCCTCCCACTTTATCAATTAAAGGTATCAGTGCCTTAATACAAGTGTCTACATAGTCTTCTGCATTTGCAAATCCTTGTGTCTTGACAGACGTCTTTGCTAAGATGTTGCCTTCAGAGTCTACTATCCCGAATACTGAATTTGTGCCTCCAAGGTCAAGGCCTATTGTGTAGTTCTTCATCTTGTTGTTGTTCTTGTTGGAATTTTGATACATATTTTTCTTTTCAATATTTCATTAGAGAAATGCAAAATTAAGAAAAAAACAGTAATACACAAAATAATAAAGGAAAAAATCGTCTTTTTTCGAATAAAAGTTGGTTGTTACAAATAATTATACTACCTTTGCGGATAATAACATTAATATGCAAAAGCGATAAAAAATGAAACAAAACATCACAAAACTTGCCTCATACCTCTTAATGGTGTTATTTGCCTTAACGTTGAACTCGTGTAAAGATGACGAAATAGCGCATACACTTGATGGTATTTGGGAAGGAGAAGTGGCAACAGAGTTCTTTAACTATAGATTTGGAGGTGTACAAACCGAGTACCAAGCTGTTGACATACAGTTTTATGCTGACCCATATAAATATGCAAAAGGAACTGGTGTGGAATATGATTATTATGGAAATAGTTATTCCATGACTAAGGTTTATTTTGATTTCGAAGTCAAAAACGAAGTCATTTACTTGGATTATAACGACGGTTCACATATTGCCATATACAATTACCGCCTTACGGATACTCATTTTTCTGGAGAGTTTGTTAATTACAATACAAGAGAATATCTTGCAAGTTTTAACCTTGTAAAGGTTACGGATTGGCGTCATGACAGGTATACCCGCTCAGGTGAACAACTGTTCAAGGAGGTTCCTAATCCACTACAGAAACAAAAATAATCTTTGAGAGATACATTTATTTACTAATATAAACACGTACAGCCGGTTGAATACAATCTTCAGCCGGCTGTACGTGTTTATGTTGACACTCAAGTCCTGTTGTTTTCTGCCCCTTATTTGTCTGTGATAAATATAAATATGACACCACTATATGTAAATAGGGCACAATCACAAAACGAAAGGGGCACTATTACAATGTGAAAAGGGCACAATTACAGTCTAATATGGGCACTATTACAAGTCGATAAGAATACTTCTGTAACAGCATTGTTGTCAAAGGGTTATCCCTCCCCTACTATATCGCTACAGATTTCACTGTCTGTCATTTTTTTATCATTGTTGTAGCAGACTCGTTGTGATGGTCTAAAGATTTATTAACAGGACAATGGTTTCAATGAAAACAAATAGTTTGCATAATTGATATTTTTTCTGTAATTTTGCATCAAATATAATAATATGGATAAGATACAGAAATATTTCCCTCAACTGACGGAAGAACAACATAGGCAATTTGCGATGCTTGATGACCTATATCATGAATGGAACTCCAAAATAAATGTTATTTCACGTAAGGATATTGATAACCTGTATGAACATCACGTTTTACATTCCCTTGCCATTGCAAAAATGTTGAGATTCAAGGATGATACAAAGATTCTTGACTTTGGGTGTGGTGGTGGTTTCCCTGGTATTCCTCTTGCCATAATGTTTCCCCAATGCCGCTTCAAACTGATTGATGGTACAGCAAAGAAAATACTTGTGTGCAACGAAGTTATAAAGGCTATTGGATTGAAAAATGCCGTGGCTGAGCAGCGTAGAGGGGAAGATGAAAAAGGACAGTATGATTTTGTCGTGTCACGAGCCGTGATGCCACTAACTGATATGGTGAAAATTGTGCGTAAAAATATTTCAAAAAAACAGCAGAATGCTATGCCTAATGGTATAATATGTCTGAAAGGCGGAGATATGCAAGCGGAAATACAACCTTTCAAAAATATTGTAAATCCAATAGAATTAAGCCAATATTTCACGGAAGAATGGTTTGAAGAAAAGAACATTATTTATTTGCCATGCTAACAATAAAGAAAATAGAATGTAATATGCTCTCGGAAAATTGCTATATAGCAAGCGATGAGACCAAGGAATGTATGATATTGGACTGTGGCGCCCAAGGGACGTTTGAGCAAAAAGCTATCAGCCAATATATAGAAACCAATGGCTTGATACCCAAACTATACGTGTTGACGCATGGGCATTTTGATCATGTATTGGGAAGTCAATTTGTTTATGACACTTACGGATTGCAACCTGTTTTATGTGAGCGTGATGCTGAAATGTATAAAGGTGCGAAGAAATCTGCTGCAGAATTTGGATTGGTTATGGAAAGTGATATACCGATTATAGGACGTTGTATCAATGATGGTGATGAAATTTCTTTTGGTAATCACACTTTTAAAGTCATACATACACCGGGGCATTCCAAGGGTAGTGTGGTATATTATTCTGAAGAAGAAGCGGTGGCCTTCACTGGCGACACCCTTTTCCGGAATGGCATAGGCAGAACTGACTTGGCTGGTGGCTCTATGTTCCAGATTATACAATCTCTGCGTATGCTTACCCAACTACCGGATAATACGCGTGTATTGCCAGGACATGGGCCGGAGACAACAATAGGCTATGAGTTAGCCAGTAACCCATATCTTGACAGATAAACAAATGGAATGTGAGAGGATACTCTACAGCTTTTATCTATGTACGCTTCCCCTATAAGTTGCAGCTTTTCCCGATTTTAACTTTTTACTCCTTATAAATATGGAACGCATAATAATGGGCATTGACCCCGGCACGAACGTCATGGGTTACAGCATTATAAAATGTATTGGGCAAAAGGTGGAGATGGTAGCCATGGGTGTGATAGATATGCGAAAAATACAGGATACCTATCTGAAATTGGGTCATATTTATGAACGTGTCATAGGTATCATAGACGAATACTTACCAGACGAGATTGCCATTGAAGCTCCATTCTTTGGCAAGAATGTGCAATCTATGCTGAAATTGGGTAGAGCACAGGGGGTGGCGATAGCGGCGGCAATACAGCATGGCGTACCGGTTCACGAATATGCACCGATGAAGATAAAGATGGCGATAACGGGGACGGGAAGTGCCTCAAAGGAACAAGTTGCAGGCATGTTGCAACGCATACTGAAACTGGATGATGATGATATGCCCAAATTCATGGATGCCACGGATGCTTTAGGGGCGGCTTATTGTCATTTTATGCAGATTGGTGTGGCGCAGAAAGAAAAGAAATACTCTAATTGGAAAGACTTCGCTCTGAAAAATGCCTCAAAGGTAAAAGGCTAATGTCTTGCAGCTGTGTGGATGGAATCAAGGTTTGTGTTCCTGATCACCAGAAACAATAAAATTGAAGCAAGGGATAGCAAGTTTCCCCCAAAAAAATATATATAACTATGATAATATCTGTTCATAATGGTGTTACACGTATGCCTGAGTGGCGTATGGCAGAGCCTGTTGATTTTGAGCTGGACAACAACGAACACATTGCTATTGTTGGACTGAATGGTAGTGGCAAGTCCATGTTGGTAGATATACTTACAAGTACCCATCCGCTGTTGATGCAGGATGTGAAGTATGATTTTGCACCACACACGTCGAAACTTACTTCCGACAATATTAAATATATCACTTTCCGTGACACTTATGGTGGTGATAATGACCGTACATACTATTTGCAGCAACGGTGGAACCAGATGGAGATAGATGCCAATACACCAACTGTGGAAAATGTATTGGAAGAAGCCTATCTGCGTGCAGGAGATGATAACAAAGAAAGGCGGGATTTCAAGGAACACCTTTATGATATGTTCAATCTCAGATTTCTCCTCGACAAATATATTATACTGCTTTCTTCTGGAGAGTTACGCAAATTGCAGTTGTGTCGTGTGTTGATGAATGCTCCACGAGTACTTATTATGGATAATCCATTTATAGGTCTTGACAAGGAGACACGCCAACAGTTGCGTGAAGTCTTGGAAACGATAAGTGCTGAGCAGGCATTGCAGATAGTTCTCGTTTTGGCGAAAGATGAGGATATACCAAAGTTTATCACTCATGTTGTGCCTGTACGTAATCGTGTTGTACAACAAAAGGTGACAAGGGCAGAGTATATGAAGACTGCACAACTGTCTGTAAAGAGTTCGCTGACGGAAGAAGTGAGAAAAGAAATACTTGATTTACCTTATAGTGATAATGAGTATAATACAGACGAAGTTGTAAAAATGAACAAAGTGTCTATACGTTATGGATCACGTACAATTCTTGATACATTGGATTGGACTGTACATAATGGTGAGAAATGGGCACTATCCGGGCAAAATGGTGCAGGAAAGTCAACTTTGCTTAGTCTTGTATGTGCTGATAATCCGCAAAGTTATGCTTGTGACATAGTGCTGTTTGACCAACAACGCGGACATGGTGAGAGTATATGGGATATAAAAAAGCATATAGGTTATGTCTCTCCGGAAATGCATAGAGCTTACAACCGTGATATGCCGGCAATACGAATTGTTGCTTCAGGCTTAAAGGATTCTGTTGGACTTTATGTAAAGCCATCAGAGAATGACTATGGAATATGCAGACGGTGGATGCGTTTCTTTGGCATAGAAAATCTGGCAGACCGAACATTCTTGAAACTTTCAAGTGGAGAACAACGTATGGTGTTGTTGGCAAGGGCTTTTGTTAAAGATCCTGAACTGCTGATACTTGACGAGCCTTTACACGGTCTTGATGCGGAAAGGGGCGAATTGGTGAAGGATATCATCAATACTTTCTGCCAAAGAAAGAACAAGACTCTTATTATGGTGACGCATTATAAAGAGAATCTTCCACCGTGTATCACAAACAGCATTTATTTACAAAGACATATATAATAATATCAATATCTATGAAAAGGTCAATAACTATGTTGCTGCTTGGTTGCTGCTTTACAGCAATGGCAGAACCAAAAGATAGCCTCAAACAGGATTCGGTGGATACAAACAAGCCGGTGTTTACTGTTATTAAGGAAAATCCCATTACTTCAATAAAGAACCAAAGCCATTCTGGAACATGTTGGAACTACTCCACATTGGCTTTTTTTGAGTCTGAAATATTAAAGAAAACGGGAAAAACGTATGATCTTGGCGAAATGTTTGTATGCAACAGAAACTATATGGACAGGGCGGTGAACACCGTCCGTCTGCATGGGGATATGCAATTTGAACAGGGGGGCTCTGCATACGATGTATATTATATATTACGGAACTATGGAATTTGTCCGGAGAATGCTATGCCTTTACCTGGCACTATGTACGGTGATACTTTGAACAACTTCTCTGAGTTCTTCCTTGTTATGCCGCCTTATGTAAATACGCTTGCTACATCAAAACAAAAAAAGCTGTCTCCTGCATGGAAAAATGGATTACAAGGTATCATTGATGCTTATGTAGGAAAGGTGCCGGACTCTTTCGTTTATGAAGGTAAGACATATACTCCGCTGTCCTTTTCACAAAGTCTTGGACTGGATTGGGATGACTATGTTTCTATAACTTCATATACCCATCATCCTTTTTGGACAGAGTTCCCTGTAGAAGTACAGGATAATTGGCGGCAAGGTATGTCATGGAATGTTCCAATGGAAGATCTTGAGCGTATTATGGATTATGCCATTGATAATGGGTATACTATTGCTTGGGGTGGAGATGTGTCGGAAGATGGTTTTACCCGTGACGGATTTGCTGCGCTTGTGGATGATAAGAAAGCACAGAATATTAGTGGGTCTGATATGGCCAAATGGCTTAAACTTACAGCAAGTGACAAAAAAGACAAATTACAAAAAATGGGAGTGAATGTACCGGAACTTATTCCGTCACAGGAGGTGAGACAGAAGGAGTTCGACAATTGGGAACTGACAGACGATCATGGTATGCAGATTTTTGGCAAAGCAAAGGATCAAAATGGCCGCATATACTATATGATTAAGAATTCTTGGGGAGAGACAGGTAATTATAAAGGTATCTGGTATATGACAAAAAACTTCATATTGGCAAAGACTATGGACATTCTGATCAATAAGAATGCGTTACCTAAGGATATAAAAAAGAAAATAGGAATGTAAGCCATTGTAATGCTTATGGACTTCAAAAGAGTTTTATTAGCCTTAGCATGTATTTGTACTTATGAAGGTGCTTGATATTATGAATATCAAAGACATTGCTGTTTATAAAGGTTCAGACTCATCATTTGTTGACTTTCAAACACCATGTAACAGTGAAGGAGCTGACGCTATAATCCATGAGGCGATGCGTGAAGATACCAATACTCCACTTTATGTGTTATGTGGTGCTGGCATGACAAATATTGCAAGTGCTTATTTGAAGGAACCTCGCATAGCTAAGCATATTAAAGCCGTTGTTTGGATTGGTGGTTCTGAGTATACAGACTTATGTAAAAATCAGATACAACGGAATGGGGAATATAATTTCGGAATAGACAGAAAAGCTGCACAAGTGGTGTTTAACCATTCCGATCTTGCCATTTGGCAGATACCTCGTGATGTGTATCGCCAATGTCTGTACAGCTATGCAGAATTAAAGTATAGGATTGGTGCTGCCGGTAAAATGGGAGCATATCTGATGGCACGTCTTGATGACTTGCTTGTACGTGCGAAAACATTAGGAGAAGCATATATTCTTGGTGACAGTCCGCTTGTACTTGTCACGGCATTACAGTCGGCATGGGAGGCTGATGCTGTTTCATGTGAATATGTAATGCGTCCTATGCCGCTACTTGAAGATAATGGCGGCTATAAGGATAATCCGGAAGGACGTCCTGTTAGGGTGTATACAAAGGTTGATAATCGTTTGATTCTTGAAGACTTGGTGGCCAAACTTAGTCTTCTAAAATAATATTCAGAATTATAAAATAACAACAATCTCAGTAACTATGTGATTGAAATTGTTGTTATTTTTTCTTTTCTAATTGTGTATAATAATCCTCCAGATATACTTTTGGTAGACCATTCTTTATAAGATATTCAAGACTTTTTACAGCCTTGTGTTTATTTCCTTGTTTTATATAGAGTGAGAACGCCATTAATTGATAACTAGTAATATTATCATCGATGGAGGTCGGATATTTTTGTCGTACTTTTACATCCTCTATCTCTATTGCTTTTTCTATATCTTCAATTGCTGCCTCTGTCATTTTCAATTGGGATTCTACCTCTGCCCTCGTTGCCAAAGCCTCAGCATTGTCTGGGGATGCATTTACTAAACGATTGGCATCGTCAAATGCTTGCGTGATATGATTATCTGCAAGGTTTGTCAGAACAAGGCCCATTAAGGCATGAATATCAAGAGGTTCCATTTTCAATACGCATTCATAATCTTGTCTTGCAAAACTATATCTGCCAAGATGCTGGTTGACGAAACCACGATAATACAATGCTGTAAGATTGTTTGAATCAAGAGCAAGTACGTTTGAATATTCATCCAATGCATATTTCCATTGCCCTAATTCTATATTGAAAGCCGCTTTACGTAACCTTAGTAATATATTGCTAGGATAACGCTCTATCATTGCAGATAGAGAAGAAACAGAATCACGCCACTCTTGCTGGTTCTGTGCTTTTGCACCGATAATCAACAAGAGTAGCGTGAAAGAAAAGAATGCTCTTTTCATATTAAATTTAAGCCTTCTTGATAAAGTCAACAATCCATGCGCCGACTTCTTTTGTTCCATATTTTGCACCACCATCTACTTGTATCTCCGGTGTGCGGACATTATTGTCAAGTGACATGTCAACAGCTTTACGTATAAGAGCGCCTTCTTCCTTAAGTCCAAAGTATTCATAAAGCATTGCAACAGAAAGAATCTGTGCAAGTGGATTGGCTATATTAAGACCTTTGCCCTGTGGCCATGAACCGTGGATAGGTTCGAAGACCGGTGTTGATGTACCTGTTGATGCTGATGGAAGAAGTCCCATTGAACCTGTGATGCAAGAACCTTCATCAGTTAGAATATCACCAAATGTATTCTCTGTCACCATAACGTCAAAAAACTTAGGTTCCTGTATCATGCGCATGGCAGCATTGTCAACATACATATAGTCTGTTGTTACATCAGGATACTGTGTCTCTATCTCCTGTGCCACCTTACGCCAAAGACGTGATGATGCCAAAACGTTAGCTTTGTCAACCACTGTCAAATGCTTGCGACGCTGACGTGCATATTGGTATGCTACCTTCAGAATACGTTCTACCTCCGGACGGGAATAGTAATTTGTATCTAAGGCATCCTCTGTACCAATCTCTTTGTTCATTGATGGCTCCTGTTTCTTCCCGAAGTACATACCTCCAGTCAGTTCACGAATGCAGATAAAATCCGCACCACTTACAATCTCATCTTTTAATGGTGATTTATGTACAAGGCAGTCAAATGTAGTGACCGGGCGAATGTTGGCAAATAAACCAAGTTTCTTGCGCATAGCAAGAAGCCCTTGTTCCGGACGAACCTTTGCGGAAGGGTCATTGTCAAATTTAGGATCACCTACAGAAGCGAAGAGTACAGCATCTGCAGTCTCGCAAATCTGGTAAGTTTCTTCAGGGAAAGGATTGCCTACTTCATCAATGGCATGTGCACCGCAAAGAGCTTCCTTATAAGTTACCTCGTGACCAAACTTATCTGCTACAGCAGACATAACAGCCACACCCTGTTCCATAATTTCTGGTCCGATACCATCACCGGCCAAAACTGCAATGTTCAGTTTCATAAGTTTATTGATTTTGTTTTCGTTGCATATAATCCAACTTTTTCGTACTTGGTGTTGTGGGCGGATTTGTCATGTTCTCGCTTTCTACAAAAAAGAAGAAAAAGTCTCTTTTAAAGTAGAAAGGAAGCATCGAATTCTCGATGCTTCCTTTCTGTTGTCGGGGTGACAGGACTCGAACCTGCGACAGCCTGGTCCCAAACCAGGAACGCTACCAACTGCGCTACACCCCGGAACATTTGGTTTGAAACACCCTTGTTTCTCAAATGCGTTGCAAAGGTACTCACTTTTTCTGAAACGACCAAATTTTTCTACATGTTTTTGTGTATTCTTTCTTTATAAAAGTCGATTTGTTGCGATTTTATCTTCTTTTTCTGTAGTTTTTCATTGCGAGTAAGTGATTAGTTGTATGTACAAATATATATAAGCGAATCAGAGAAAAAGCGAATGCAGGCTTATCTACAAAGTGTAGATAAGCCTGCATTTTATAAATTGCTTAGAAATTAAAATAGTTTTTCGCGTTGTTATAACATATGTCTTCTATCATTTTACGTACACGCTGTTCTTCATAACCAGTAAACGGAATAAATCCATTCTCTATGTCTTTTCCTATAAGGTTGCATAGGGTACGGCGGAAATATTCATGTCGTGGATAAGAAAGGAAAGAGCGAGAATCGGTGAGCATACCAACGAAACGAGATAACAAACCAAGCAGAGACAGTGCATTCATTTGTTTTTCCATGCCGTCTTTCTGATCCAAGAACCACCATCCTGATCCCCATTGTATCTTACCTGGGCAAGAACCATCCTGGAAATTGCCAAGCATTGTTGCTATAACTTCGTTGGCACACGGATTCAGGTTATAGAGAATTGTCTTTGTCAATTTCCCTTCCATATTCAGTTCATCCAAGAAATGACTCATGGCCTTTGCCGTAGTGAACTCACCTATAGAATCAAAACCCGTATCAGCCCCGAGTTGATTAAACATCCGCGTATTGTTATTACGTATTGCACCATAGTGGAATTGCTGTGTCCACCCAGCCTCACAGTCCATGATTGCCATAGCCTTTAGGAAGGCATGTTTGTATTTGCGTTGCTCTTCTATTGTGAGTTCTTTACCAGATAGCGCTTTAGATAGGATAACATCAATTTCTGTTATAGTATAAGGTTCATCATAAAATTCCTCTATACCATGATCTGATAGCTTACATCCCTTACTAGCAAAGAAATCATGACGTTTCTGTAGCGCATCGATCATATCCTGGAACTTTGAAATCATAACACCAGAAACCTCTGACAACTTCTCTACATAACCTTTAAATGTTGCTGCTTCTATATTCATTGCCGCATCTGGACGCCATGCTGGTATCATACGCGTTTTGCATGTTTTGTCACCAGCAACTACATCATGATATTCCAGCGTGTCAATCGGGTCGTCTGTAGTACAAACTGTTTCTACATTATAATGTGCCATCAAACCACGAGGTGTAAACTTCGGGTCGGTAGCAATAATGTTATTGCACTTATCATAAACCGCTTTAGCATTAGTTGGATTAAGTGTTTCGTTTATGCCGAAAGCTGTTTTGAGTTCAAGATGTGACCAATGATAGAGAGGATTACGGAAAGTGTATGGTACAGTCTCCGCCCATTTTTCGAATTTTTCCCAATCCGTTGTATCCTTGCCAGTACAGAAACGCTCTGCAACGCCATTGGAGCGCATGGCACGCCACTTATAGTGGTCTCCCATGAGCCATATCTGTGCAATTGAATCAAACCGCTTGTTATCTGCCACCATCTTTGGAATAAGATGACAGTGATAATCGATAATTGGCATTTTTGCTGCATGATTGTGATAGAGATCCTCAGCAGTCTTGGTCTCTAGCAAAAAATTTTCATCATTAAAATGTTTCATTTTTGTGTCTATTAGATTTAATTAGTATTTTGTAGTTAATTAATATGGGTATATACCCGTTTTCCCAACAGATGATTTGTATCAGTTTGCAAATGTACGATTTTTTTCCTGTACAGCCAAACTTTCTCGTTTCTTTTTAGAAAAGTCATTCAAAAACATCTTCTATATCCATCATATCATCCTGTGACTGTGTCTGCTTACAACCGTCAAATCCTTCTGGCAGGTCAAAGATAGCGTCAGGCCGGTATGGTAAAGCTGCATTGCGGTACACTTTCTTCATAAAATAAGCATAAATTGGTAGTGCCATTGTTGCTCCCTGCCCCATTGCCATGGAGTCAAAGTGAATATCGCGGTCTTCACCTCCTACCCATACTCCAGAGACAAGGTCTGGTGTGACACCGATGAACCATGCGTCAGAGTTGTGATTCGTAGTTCCTGTCTTTCCTCCCATCTGTGCTTTGATGTTATATTTGAATCTGATACGACCGCCAGTACCACCATCTATAACTCCCTTTAATAGCACAAGCATCTTGAAAGATGATTCTTCCGATATCACCTCGTTGACACGTGGTTCAAAGCGTGCAATCACTTGCCCGTTGGAATCTTCAATTTTTGTAACGAACATTGGAGCACAGCGTATGCCATGGTTGGCAAATGCCGTATATGCGCTCACCATCTCACCAACTGTTATATCACAAGGGCCAAGGCACAAAGATAGAGAAGGATGGATGTCTGGGTTGTTGATACCATATTCGTGCAATAATTGTACAAATTGCTGGGGATCCAACTTTGACATCAAATAAGCCGAAATCCAGTTATTGGATTGTGCCAATCCCCATTTGAGAGACACACTCTCTCCGTAATGTGAATGCGATGCATTGCGTGGTGTCCAAGGCCGGCCGGCAACGATATATGTCTGCTGTATGTTGGGTGCACGGTCGCAAGGAGAGAAACCATTTTCCATTGCCAGAGAATACAGAAAAGGTTTTATTGTAGAACCAACCTGACGGCGGCCTTCCATTACCATGTCATATTGGAAATGAGGAAAATCCAAACCTCCGACATAAGCCTTCACCGCTCCAGTCTTTACATCCATAGAACAGAATCCTGCACGCAAGAAGGACTTGTAGTAGCGTATTGAGTCAAGAGGTGTCATAACAGTATCAACTTCTCCATTGTAAGAAAACACTGTCATTTCGGTCTTTTCACGGAAAGAATGCATAATGTCTTCTTCGCTCACACCTGCAGCCTTCATTGCTCTGAACCTTTCACTCTGTACGATAGAACGGTTCAATATCTGTCTGACTTCTTTTGGTGACAGCTGACCGGAAAAAGGAGCATTGGTCTTTCGTCGATTCTCACGGTCAAATGCCGGTTGCAGGAACTTTGCAATATGTGCATATACCGATTCCTCTGCATATTGCTGCATCCTCGAATCTATCGTCGTGAAAACTTTCAAGCCGTCCTTATATATATTATAAGGTGTACCATCTTTTTTCAGATTCTTGTTGCACCATCCGTAAAGAGGATCTTGTTCCCACGCTATAGAGTCAACCACATATTGTACTTGTTGCCATGCCGGATAATTCTCTCGCTGTGGAGCATTCGCCATTAAATATCTACGCAAAAATTCTCTAAGATATGTAGCCAGCCCCTCTTTGTGGTCAGTCCTGTGAAAGTGTAGAGCAATCGGTTTTACTGATGTCTCTGCATACTGGGCCTCTTTTATATATCCAGCCTTGACCATTTGTTGCAACACAACATTGCGTCTTTCTCTACACCGTTCCTCATGTCGTACAGGGTTGAAATATGAAGGATTTTTACATAAACCGATTAGCATGGCAGACTCCTCTAATGTCAAATCCTTAGGCTCTTTTCCAAAATAAGTGTTCGCTGCATTTTTAATACCGACAGCATTGTGCAGAAAATCAAACTGGTTGAGATACATTGTGACAATCTCTTCTTTTGTGAAGAATCGTTCAAGTTTTACTGCAATCACCCACTCTATCGGCTTTTGCATCAATCGTTCCACTGTACTATGAGCTTGCCCTGAATAAAGTTGTTTGGCTAACTGCTGCGTTATGGTACTTCCACCTCCTGCACTAGTTTGTCCCAAAAACCCTCGCTTCACAATAGCACGGCTTAGAGCAATGAAGTCCACTCCCGAATGGTCATAAAAACGCACATCTTCCGTGGCAACAAGAGCCTGCACAAGATAGGTGCTCATTTTGTTGAAACCGACATGAATACGGTTTTCCTTATTCATGTTCCATGTCCCTATGACCTTGCCGTCAGCACTGTAAACCTGAGTAGCATACCTGTCAATCGGATTTTGCAGTTCTTCCATGTCCGGCATATAGCCAATCCAACCATTCCATATAGCAGTAAACATCAATGCCACTATCAGCACTGATACCATTATAATCCCCCAAAGGAAACGAACAAATTTCTTTCTCATCTTGCAATTATTTTGCTTTTTGAATGCAAAAATACAATAAATATTTGAGAAAACCATTTTTATTCCAAAAAAAATGCTTAACTTCGCACACAATATATATATATTTATCAACACAATATCTATGAATAAACAAAATTTCGTTACTATCGCTAACCTTTCGAAGGACGAAATACTGTACCTCATACGTATGGCACAGGAGTTCGAAAAACATCCTAACCGTGAGATTCTCAAAGGAAAAGTCGTGGCGACACTGTTCTTTGAACCAAGCACAAGGACGCGTCTGTCATTTGAAACCGCAGCAAACCGACTCGGTGCACGCGTCATCGGCTTTTCTGATGCAAAGGTCACGAGTGCCACTAAAGGTGAAACTCTCAAGGACACCATCCTTATGGTTTCGAATTATGCTGACGCCATCGCCATGCGTCACCATATAGAAGGTGCTGCACAGTACGCCTCCGAGGTGGCACCTATTCCGATTATCAATGCCGGTGACGGTGCACACGAGCATCCTTCGCAATGTCTGCTTGACTTGTATTCTATATACAAGACTCAGGGGACACTGGAAAACCTCAACATTTATCTTGTGGGAGACCTCAAATATGGCCGTACTGTCCATTCCCTCATTACTGCCATGCGTCACTTTAATCCTACGTTCCATTTTGTTGCACCACAGGAACTTGCCATGCCTCAAGAATACAAGATTTACTGTCAGGAACATAATATAAAGTATGTGGAACATACCGACTTCAATGAGCAGACGATTTCCCATGCAGATATTATATATATGACAAGGGTGCAAAAGGAACGTTTTTCTGATCTCATGGAATATGAGCGCGTGAAAAACGTATATATTCTAAACCGTTCAATGCTGTCTTTGAGCAAAGACAATATGAAAATTCTGCATCCGCTTCCTCGTGTAAACGAAATAGCTTATGATGTGGATGATGATCCGCACGCCTATTACATACAGCAGGCCAAAAACGGTCTTTATGCCCGTCAGGCAATATTCTGTTATTGTCTCGGCATCACACTCGACGAAGTAATTAGTGACAATACCATTATATAACATCCAATATCCTCCTGCCTCTAATCTCTTATTTCGTGTAGAGAAAGTGGGGCGGCTTCCATTATGAACAAGAAAGAAAGACTCGTGGCAGCCATTGAGAATGGCACCGTCATAGACCATATACCAGCAGAAAAAACGTATCAGGTTGTTTCGTTACTCGAACTCGACAAATCCCCAGAACAGGTTACTATTGGTAGTAACTATCCTTCAAAGAAACTTGGTAAGAAAGGCATAATAAAGGTTACAGACAAGTTCTTTACAGACGAAGAAATTTCACGTCTCTCCGTTTTAGCCCCTAAGGTTGTTCTGAATATCATAAAGGATTATCAGGTCATAGAGAAGAAAACCGTAGAAACGCCAGATGTGCTGAAGGGTATAATACGCTGCAATAATCCCAAGTGCATTACAAACAATGAGCCGATGTCGACCATTTTCCGTGTGGTCAATAAACAGTCGTGTACGGTCCGTTGTCATTATTGCGACAAGGAACAGAATATAAAGACAGTAACATTGGTGTAAATGTAATCAATGTAAAATATCCCTTTTGATAGGTAGAATAACTATCAAAAGGGATGTTTCTTTTCTCCTTATAGCACCGGTTTTGTAATTGTGCCACAATTACATTATAAAAGCGGCCTTTTTACGTTGTAATCGCATCGCTTTTACTATGTGATTAGGGCACTTTAATTATAAGATATAAATTCACATCATATTATAAGGATTGTGATTGTATTTTTACCTGACAGTAATATGGAAGCAACCTTGCTTGACTTCATATTTGATATAGCATCGTTGTGATTCCCTCATATCCCTTAGTACCTCTGACAGTACCCATTTCAGTGTGTCATTGCGCACTTGGCGGCGTGGTTGCGCTGCAGTCTGCACTGTAACATAACGGTTGTAACAAACATCGAAGGTCGTACCGAAACGGTGGCAAGAATTTTCGCTGGCGTTACCATTATGTTTACGCAGACGAATTATATCCTCTTCTGTCCGCAATACGCTGGTAACAATTATCTGGTGCAGAGACACACCTTTTATATATAAACTGTCATAAAAAGCCTTGCCTATATCCTGAAGCAGTACGCATGCACGTGGAACAAGGTATGGTATGCTTTCACGGAGAGGGTCAACGCGGAAATAAGGATTTGCGGCAGCGTAAACTAACTCTGCTTTGCGGTGTTCGGCATCTATACGATTCTGCACAGGAGGTACCCCATAACGCTGTGCGGACTGCAATTGCACATCATTGCTATCAGGAAACGCCATTTTGAACGAAGGAACACTCAATATTCTATGTGGCACGAAACCAGAGTCTTCAGGTATTTCTTGTTCTTTAGTAAGTGATTTCTTCTGCAATACAAGGCTGTCCTTTTCGTTTTGCTGTAAAGTAGACCTGTGTCCGGACGCTACGTTGTCGGGGCGACTAAATAAACCGGAGTCAGCTGCGCACCTTAATAGTGCCAGCAATACCGTAATGACGGCAAAAGTATGCAGATATCTTGTCTTGGTAATCTTCATTTATGTCTTTTTATCCCTAACAAATAAAAAAAATCAATTTCGAGGCACAAAGGTACAAAAAGTTATCGAAATATGAAAAAAGTTTTGTAATTTTGCAGAAATATTTGAAATATAAACAAAAGAAGTGATAGAAAAGCATATTGTCCTTGAAGATATAGACCCTGTTACATTCTATGGCGTCAACAATTGCCATCTGCAGATGGTACGCTCCTTATACCCGAAATTGCGTATTATGGCACGTGACAATATAATAAGAGTTCTTGGAGATGAAGAAGAGATGTGCGTCTTTGAGGATAGTATTGAACGTATGCGACAACACGTCTTGAAGTATAATGTGATAGGCGAAGAGGAAATACTTGACATAGTTAAGGGGCATCCTACTAATGCCGATGCTTCAAAAGAAGTTGTAGTGTACAGTATAACAGGAAAGCCTATAAAAAGCCGTTCTTTAAACCAACAGTTGTTAATAGACACTTATAATGAAAAGGATATGGTGTTTGCTGTGGGACCTGCCGGTACGGGTAAAACGTACCTTTCAATTGCACTTGCAGTGAAGGCTTTGAAGGAGAAGACTGCAAAGAAGATAATTCTATCGAGACCTGCAGTTGAGGCGGGTGAGAAATTAGGCTTTCTGCCAGGGGATATGAAAGATAAGATAGACCCTTATCTCCAGCCATTGTATGATGCTTTGGAAGATATGATTCCTACTGTAAAGTTACAGGACATGATGGACAAGCATGTTATACAAATTGCTCCCCTTGCTTTTATGCGTGGAAGAACGCTGAGTGATGCTGTAGTGATTCTTGACGAGGCGCAAAATACGACGACAGCACAGATTCGTATGTTCCTGACCAGAATGGGATGGAATACAAAAATGATTGTTACTGGGGATTTGACACAAGTAGATTTACCGAAAGGCCAGAAAAGCGGATTGCGTGAGGCTTTGGACATCCTTGCTGATATAGAAGGTATTGGAATAGTAAATCTCACAGGAAAAGATATTGTCAGGCACAGGCTCGTAACGAAAATAGTAACCGCTTTTGAAAAAGCGGAAAAGAAAGTATAATGAGTATCCGCTTATCTTAGGAAGGCGGTTTTGCTAAATAAAGAAACCATTAAACAAAAAAATATGAACAACGCATTAACATCAACAGATTTTCATTTTGCAGGTCAGAAAAGTGTTTATCACGGCAAGGTTCGTGACGTTTACAACATCAATGACGACCTTATGGTCATGGTGGCAACCGACCGTATATCAGCATTCGATGTGATATTGCCTAAAGGTATACCTTTTAAAGGCCAAGTATTGAACCAAATTGCTGCAAAGTTTCTTGACGCGACAAGTGATATCTGTCCCAATTGGAAAATGGCGACTCCAGATCCACAAGTGACAGTAGGTTTGAAATGTGAGGGGTTCCGTGTGGAGATGATCATCCGAGGCATATTGACTGGCTCTGCATGGAGAGACTACCAAAAAGGATGCCGCGAGATATGTGGAGTAAAACTGCCGGAGGGTATGCGCGAGAACGAACGTTTCCCGGAGCCTATCATTACCCCTACGACAAAGGCAGACGAAGGCCATGACCTTAATATCTCCAAGGAGGAGATTATAGCCCAAGGTCTTGTGGATACGGATGACTATGAAATAATGGAAGACTATACCCAGAAACTCTTTGCACGTGGTCAGGAAATTGCGGCAAAGCAGGGGCTGATTCTTGTTGATACAAAATATGAATTCGGCAAACGTGCAGGTAAGGTTTATCTTATAGACGAGATTCATACTCCTGATTCTTCCCGCTATTTCTACGCAGAAGGTTATGAGGCGAAGTTTGAAAAAGGTGAGCCGCAAAAGCAATTGTCAAAAGAATTCCTGCGTCAATGGCTTATGGAACAGAATTTCATGAATGAGCCGGGGCAGACTATGCCGGAGATTACGGATGAATATGCTGAAAGTGTGAGTGAACGTTACATAGAACTTTATGAACACATAGTTGGTGATAAGTTCGACCGTAATACGGACCAGAGCAATATTGAAGCTCGTATAGAGAAAAATGTAAGTGGATATCTTGCAACGTTGTAAGATGTACAAACAGGAAGCAATAAAGCCCTACGATAATAAGGGTGACAAAGCACAACAAGTAGAGGTGATGTTTGACAACATCGCCCCTACTTATGACAAACTTAATCACCGTTTATCATGGGATATTGACTTGTATTGGCGTAATAAGGCCATAAAGGAAATAGCAAGCCTCAAACCTCGCAGCATTCTGGATATTGCCACTGGTACTGGTGATTTCGCTATTCTTGCAGCAGAACGGTTGCAGCCACAACAGATTATAGGTGCGGATATTTCGGAAGGGATGATGGCTATAGGCAGACAGAAAGTACAGCAAAAAGGTTTGCAGAATATCATTTCTTTTCAGAAAGAAGATTGTACAAATCTGTCTTTTCCGGAAGGAAAGTTTGATGTAGTAATGGCAGCATTTGGTATACGGAACTTCCAGAATCTTGAACAAGGATTGGAGGAAATGCTGAGAGTGCTGAAAACTGATGGGATGATGTGTGTATTAGAGTTGACAACACCGGTGAGTTTTCCAATGAAACAACTGTTTCGTGTGTATAGTCATTCCATTCTGCCTGCGTATGGTCGGATTATAAGCCGGGATACTTCTGCCTATTCTTACCTTACAAAGACAATTGAAGCATTCCCGCAAGGAGAAACGATGCTCGGCATATTAAAAAAAATAGGATTCCGCAAAGTGTCATTTCAACGACTGACTTTCGGGATTTGTACACTTTATATTGCTTACAAATAAAAAAACTCTCCCATCATGAAAAAATTCGGAATCATAGGTTATCCTTTGGGACATTCTTTCTCTCCTGGCTATTTCAATGAAAAATTCCAGAATGAGGGTATTGATGCAATATATGAAAAATATGAGTTACCTGTTATAACAGATCTTCAGGCTATCATAGATTATACACAAAACCTGCAAGGCTTCAATGTCACAATACCTTACAAGGAAAAGGTTATGTCCTATCTGGACAGTGTTTCACCTGAAGCGCGTGCCATCGGTGCTGTCAATGTAGTAAAGATTATACGTAAGGAAGGTAAACGGTATTTAGAAGGATATAACAGTGATCTTATAGGCTTCATGCGAAGCATACAGCCATTACTTGAACCTCATCACAAGAAAGCGCTTGTTCTTGGCACAGGTGGAGCAAGCAAGGCTGTAACATACGGCTTGCACAAATTAGGGCTGGATACTTTGTTGGTAAGCCGTTACCAGAAAGACAACACTATACAGTATGAGCAGATAGACCAAGATATGTTGAAACGTTACACTGTTATTGTCAATTGTACACCATGTGGTATGGCTCCGCATTTTGATGAGTGCCCTGCCCTGCCCTATGACTTTATAACGACCAAACACTTATTGTTTGACCTCATATATAATCCAGATGAAACACTTTTCTTGAAGAAAGGAAAAGAGAATGGGGCAATAACGAAAAATGGTCTTGAGATGCTCCTTCTGCAGGCAGAAGGGGCATGGGAGATATGGAACCAATGAATGGCTTCTGTGATTCTGTTGTTTAGCGAGTGATGGATAACAATGTCGTCCGGCCATCTAAACGAATCAAATAAAAAGACAAAACGAAAAACATGATTTCTGTAGAAGGATTAAAGGTGGAGTTTGGAATAAAACCACTGTTTGACAATGTGTCATTCGTGGTGAATGATCGTGATCGCATAGCTCTGGTAGGAAAAAACGGTGCTGGCAAATCAACAATGCTGAAAATTCTAGCAGGTCTGCAAACACCTACAGAGGGAATAATATCAGTTCCTAATGATACAACTATAGGTTATTTGCCACAAGTGATGGTATTGCAGGATAATACATCTTTGCGTGAAGAAACAAGGAAAGCATTTGCGGATGTTGATAGAAAAAAAGCCAAGGTGGAGCGTCTGCAAAAGGAAATGATGACGCGAACAGATTATGATACGGACAGTTATATGCAGTTAGTGGAGCAATTCACTATGGAGCATGAACATTATCTAATGATGAACGTGGAGAGTCGTGAAGCGGAGATGGAGAAGACGCTGACAGGACTTGGCTTTCAGCGTACGGATTTTGAGCGTCCTACCGCAGAGTTTTCCGGTGGATGGAGAATGCGCATAGAACTGGCAAAACTATTGCTACGCCACAATGATGTTCTGCTTCTTGATGAACCGACAAACCATTTGGATATTGAGTCTATACAATGGTTGGAACAATTCCTTTCCCAAAGTTCGCAAGCTGTAGTTTTGGTCAGTCATGATCGCGCATTTATAAATAATGTGACAAACCGTACACTTGAGATTTCTTGTTCGCATGTTGTTGACTACAAGGTTAAGTATAATGAGTATGTGGTATTACGAAAAGAACGTCGCGAACAGCAAATGCGGGCATATGAGAACCAGCAGAAGGAAATAGCAGAAACAAAGGCTTTCATTGAACGATTCCGCTATCAGGCGACAAAAGCCGTACAAGTACAACAGCGCATAAGACAATTAGAGAAGATTATACCTGTAGAAATAGATGATGTTGACACATCGGCACTTAGACTGAAATTCCCGCCTTGCTTGCGCTCAGGAGACTATCCTGTAATATGCAAAGATGTAGCAAAGACATATGGGACACACAATGTGTTCCATGATGTGGATCTATTGATAAAACGTGGTGAGAAGGTCGCTTTCGTCGGTAAGAATGGTGAAGGTAAATCTACACTTGTAAAGTGCATCATGAGTGAAATACCTTTTGAAGGAGAACTGAAGGTCGGACATAATATACAAATAGGTTACTTTGCACAGAACCAGGCCCAATTATTGGATGAGTCATTAACTGTTTTTCAAACAATTGACAACGTGGCGCGTGGTGAAGTCCGCCTAAGAATAAATGATATTCTTGGAGCTTTCATGTTTGGTGGAGAGGCTTCGGAGAAGTATGTGAAATTCCTTTCTGGTGGTGAACGGTCACGGCTTGCTATGATACGCCTGTTACTTGAACCGGTTAATTTCCTGATTCTTGATGAGCCAACGAACCATCTTGATATGGCTTCGAAGGATGTCTTGAAGGATGCTATACGTGCTTTTGACGGCACTGTTGTTGTTGTCAGTCACGACCGTGAGTTCCTTGATGGACTTGTTGATAAAGTGTATGAATTTGGTGGAGGAACAGTACATGAACATATTGGTGGTATATATGAATACTTACGTACAAAGAATGCTACCACAATAACAGAAGCAATAAGTGCTTCAACCAAGCAACCAGCTGTTAGCATAGAGAGTGTGCAGGTCAAACCAGAACGAATGGCGGTTTCATCTTCTTCTGATCGGGACACCCATAAGATTGAGCAAAAACGCATAAACCGACTAAACAAACAGCGTAAGGATTTGGAGGGAAAGATAGAAAAGCTGGAAGCACGTAAGGTGGAACTGGATAGCCTTTTAATGAAACCGGAAAATTCTTCTGATATGCGATTGGTTAATGATTATACCGATGTTCTTGGCAAATTGGAAAAATTAGAAGCTGAATACTTCTCCCTTGATGAATAAAGTAAACAAAATACTAATCAACAAATTTGAGCAATGCCTTTAAGACTACCGGATAAATTACCTGCAATAAAACTTCTCGAGGATGAGAACATCTTTGTAATAGATGAGACACGTGGCCATTCACAGGATATACGTCCTTTGCGTGTGGCTATACTTAATCTTATGCCTATAAAAGTGACGACAGAGACTGACCTTGTACGTCTTTTGTCTAATACACCTTTGCAGATTGATGTTACTTTCATGAAGCTCAAGTCGCATACTTCCAAAAATACTCCCATAGAGCACATGAAACAGTTCTATATACCTTTTGACAAACTTCGGAATCGAAAGTTTGATGGACTTATAGTTACAGGGGCGCCAGTTGAGAGTATGTCATTTGAGGATGTGAACTATTGGCCAGAAATATCAGAAATATTCACATGGGCACGCACTAATGTCACTTCTACCTTATATATATGTTGGGCTGCACAGGCTGCACTTTACCATTTCTATGGTATCGATAAACATGTACTTGATAAAAAATTATTCGGCGTTTTCAAACAAACAATAAACCCAGCATTTGAAAACATACAACTATTTCGTGGGTTCGATAATGTCTTTGCTATGCCACATTCCAGACATTCTGGTAATATGAAAGAGATTATACAACAAGTACCGGAGGTATCAATACTTGCAGATTCGGAAGAGAGTGGTCCTAGTGTCCTTATGGCCAGAGATGGTCGCGAAATATTTGTTACAGGACACATGGAGTATAGTCCTAACACACTTGATATAGAGTACCATCGTGACCTTGGCAAGCGTATTGACGTGGAATTTCCCAAAAACTATTATGTTGATGATGATCCTGCAAAGGGGCCACTCGTAACATGGAGGGCTCATGCTAATCTCTTTTATCACAACTGGATTAATTACTATATCTATCAGCGTACTCCATACGACATTAACAAAATAAGCATTAATATGGAGTTCTAACAATAGTCCAATAAGTCTTATTCGTAACACATATTTACAGAAATTGTAGCTCTGTCGTAAAAAAGGCAACCAAACATTTGTTTAAATATAGAAAAGTTAGTACCTTTGCACTCGCAAAAAGAAACACGTAGTTAAATATATGCACTCTTAGCTCAGTTGGTAGAGCAACTGACTCTTAATCAGTGGGTCCAGGGTTCGAATCCCTGAGAGTGTACTTATATGGCAATACATTATATTATGTGTTGCCATTTTTTGTATGCCGAGTACGTGTGTAATCCTAAAGGGTTTTTCTATACGAAAAGACTTAAAAACATTTTGTTAAAAAAAACGAATTGTTTTGTTGTTTTTAAGATATAATTCGTATATTTGCAAATGAATAGTTTTAGTTTTTTGTAGTATGACAACAATAAAACTAAAGTGACTATATTCAAGTTGACAAGGAATGACTAACAACTAAATCTATTGGATAGGAAATGAAAATTTTTCCTAAAAGTCTTCTTTATATAATCTTAGCAAACGTGTGTAATATGTAACTGGCCAAAATTTGTTTTGTATGACTTCTTTATTGAACTAATGGATTAACAGAACAAATACCCCAACTACTAAATATAACGACGACTTAATACAAATCGAATTTATATATCATTAAAAATAAAGTCTTACGAAAAGATGAACAACCAAATCAAACAATCCATGCAAAGAAAAATCGTTATAATGCTCTTGTTGTTGTCTGTGACAATGACAGTATATACCCAAAACGTTTGTCTGCCTAATTGGAAGCATTCCCAATGGATTGCATTTCAACCAGTGGATACTATTATTACACCAGGTGTACACTTTCCTGAAGCACGAAAGAAATTCTCAGTAAGGAAAATTGGTATGTACCGCTTACCGCAATTCCGTAGTTGGCTGAATGTCAAGTCTGAAATAAAATCCGCTCATGCTTACATTTGTGGCTTGGGGCATTTTGAAATGATGATTGATGGTAAAAAAGTAGGTAATCACTTTTTGGATGCGGGTTGGACGAAATATGATAGAGAGGCACTTTATGTAGACTTTGATATTACTTCTATGTTACATACTGGCAAAAACATGATTGATATACTGCTTGGCAACGGCTTTTACAATATACCGTCAGAACGTTATGCGAAATTGAATATTTCATATGGGCAACCTAAACTGCGGATGGTGATTGACGTGGAATATAATAATGGGCGACACAAATATTGGGGTACAAACAACAAGGAATGGAAAGTCAGCCCTAGTCCTATAATATATAGTAGTATATATGGAGGAGAGGATTATGATGCAAGATTGGAAGATTCACTTGTATGGCAAAAGCCTATACTAATAAAAGAACAAAATTTCAAACTAAAGCAGCAACGTGGGACTGAAGTTATACAGCGTCGCACCATAAAAGTCCAGAAAGTATGGAAGACTTCCTATAACAAGTATATTTATGATTTGGGACAAAATTTTGCTGGAATGGTAAGTATTAGTGTAAAAGGCAAAACCGGACAAACCATCACACTGTATCCAACTGAAACCTTGCGTAATGACAACATAAACCAAGGACCGACAGGTTCTCCGTATTATTGGCAATATACCTTGCGTGGAACGCCGGATGGGGAGACGTGGCAACCACGGTTTACATATTATGGTCAACGTTACATACTTGTGGATGGCGCTGTTCCTGTAGGGGTAGCCAACCCGGATAATTTACCTGTCCTTAGTGTAATAGAGGGAAAACTTACATGCACAGCCTCTGCAGAAGTCGGAAAATTCGAATGTAATGACACTTTGCTTAACAAAATCCATAATCTAATAGATTGGGCTATACTTTCAAATTCGCAGAGTATATTTACTGACTGTCCTACCAGGGAAAAACTTGGATGGATAGAGCAGATTTATCTGATGCAGAATTCCATGCAATACCGTTATGATGTTCTTCCTATATACAACAAAATGATGAATGACATGGAAAACTCACAATTGCCAAATGGTTGTATCCCTACCATAGCACCATGTTATGTGAATTTTGATGGAGGATTTGCTGATACTCCAGAATGGGGAAGCGCTTTTATCATCTGTCCTTGGCAAGTGTATAAGTGGTATGGCGACATTTCTCTTATAAAAGAACATTATTCAGCCATGCAACGTTATGTTGATTATCTTGGTAGTCGCGCAGAACGATTCATAGTAGAATATGGACTTGGAGACTGGTTTGATATTGGCCCGAACCGTCCAGGAAAAGCACAACTGACAAGTAATGGTGTCACAGCAACGGCTATATATTATTATGATATAACCTTAATGGCTCAAATGGCTCAGTTACTCGGACTGGATGGTCAAGCAAAAGATTATACAAATCTTGCCTCTGACATACGGAAAGCCTACAATGCTAAATATTATAGTACGGAAGGGTATTATGAAAGGAATAGTCAAACCGCTAATGCAATAAGTTTGTATTGCGGTCTTGTTGAAGATAGTAATAGAGAAAAAGTGTTACAACATTTTATAAGCGACATTGAAAACAGAGGCTATTCCATCACTGCAGGCGACATCGGTTTCCGATTTGTTCTTCAATCACTGCAGCAAGCAGGAAGAGATGACGTCATCTCTTCAATTATACACCGTACCGATGTTCCGGGTTATGCATGGCAACTGAAAAAAGGAGCAACAGCTCTGACGGAGAGTTGGCAAGCATACGATAATGTTTCCAATAATCATCTTATGCTTGGTCATCTCATGGAGTGGCTATATGGAGGTTTTGGAGGTATCACTCAATCCGTAGAGAGTATAGGATGGAAACATTTGGTAATAAATCCACAGATGCCAGACGGTACAACTTTTGCCAACACATCATTTTTGTCACCTAAAGGACTCATCCGTTGTAATTGGCAACGTGGAAAAAGTAGTAAGTGGAGGATGGAGGTAGATATACCGGAAGGAGCAGATGCGGAAATACACTTGCCATCAGGTAAGCAGAAGTATGTTACCTCAGGAAAATATGTTTTTGAAAATTAATCACAGTGGCTGTTAGGTGAAAATGTTTGCCATAAAAACGTCTCTGACAAAAATCTTTCAGCAAAAACTATGAAGAAAATTTTGTAGTTCAAAAACTAATACGTAACTTTGCAATTAGAATTGAAATTGACATTCGTCAACAAAACAATTCCATTTTAAGCAAAAAAACTAACCGACAACAAATGATAAACCTTAAATAAAATATCTATGAGTTATTTGAAATTTGAAAACGCACTGATGACTAATTTACAGGAATCTCTACGAAAGGAGGTTCTTCGGACAAGTCGTTCCGGTGCATATAGTTCGAGTACTGTGATAGATTGTAATACACGTAAGTATCACGGATTGCTCGTTGTACCGATTCATGATATAGATGATGAAAATCATGTATTGTTATCTTCTTTAGATGCTTCTGTCATTCAACATGGAGCGGAGTTCAATTTGGGAATACATCTATATCAAGGTGGTGTCTGTAGTCCTAATGGACACAAATATATTCGTGAATTCAGTTGTGATAAGGTGCCAACAACTATTTATAGGGTTGGTGGTGTGCTATTACGTAAAGAAATAGTCTTTCAAACGTACAAGGATAGAGTTATGATACGCTATACTATTGATGATGCACATTCTCCTGTGACATTGCGTCTTCGTCCGTTTCTTGCCTTTAGACGCGCGGACAGTCTTACGCATGAAAACTATCAAGCTATACGAGATTATATGGAAGTGAATGGTGGTATTAAAACAACGATGTATGCTAACTATCCTCAACTGTATATGCAGTTGTCCAGGAAAAACGAATTTGTGTTTGCCCCGGACTGGTATAATGGGCTAGAATATTACAAAGAGGCAGAGCGTGGTTATGAGTGTACGGAGGACCTCTATGTTCCTGGATATTTTGAAATAAAATGTAAGAAAGGTGACGAGATTGTCTTTGCTGCATCACTGACAGAAACAAAACCGAGTACTCTAAGAAAACTTTTTGATGAAGAAGTGGAACTTAGAAAACCACGTGACAATTTTTATAATACCCTTGTTGCTGCTGCTCACCAATTCCATTTCAAGGAAGGAGATGCTCGGTATCTACTTGCGGGGTATCCTTGGTTTAAGGTACGTGCACGTGATACATTTATATCACTGCCAGGTCTAACATTGGCAATTGATGAGGTGGAATATTTCCATTTAGTCATGCAGACTGCCATAAAGGGTATGTATGAATTTATGTTGGGTCGGCCTCTTACCGTTGACATTTATGAGATAGAGCAGCCAGACGTTATGTTGTGGGCCATATGGAGCATACAGCAATATGCACACAAGGTTGGTATCGAACAGACTCAGAAAGAGTATGGAAAAATTGTTAGTGATATTCTTAAATATATAAAAAATGACAAGCATATAAACCTCAAACTAATGGAGAATGGTTTGTTGCATACTGATGGAAAGGAAAAACCTATGACATGGATGAACAGTATGGCTAATGGCAAACCTGTAGTTCCACGTACGGGTTATGTGGTGGAAATAAATGCCTTGTGGTATAATGCTCAAAAATTTTGTGCAGAACTGATGGATACTACAGATAATGCAGAAGCAGTTGCAGACCTTGAACATTGCGCTGCAAGGACAAAGGAATCATTTCTGAAAACATTTTTGACAGAGGCTGGATATTTGTTGGACTATGTAGAGGATGGAATTGTGGATTTGAATGTACGGCCAAATATGATTTTTGCTGTAGCTTTGGACCACTCGCCTCTTGAAACTGCACAACAAAAGACCGTGTTGGACTTTTGTACACGTGAGTTGTTGACGCCAAAGGGATTAAGAACCCTATCACCAAAGAGTGGTGGTTTTAATCCTATGTATGTGGGACCCCAAACTAAACGTGATTACGCATATCATAATGGAACAGCATGGCCTTGGCTTGGTGGCTTTTATATGGAAGCTTGTCTTAAAGTATTTAAACGTACAAGACTTAGTTTCGTACAGCGGCAAATGGTGGGTTATGAAGATGAGATGATGTATCATGCTATTGGGACTATATCAGAATTGTTTGATGGCAATCCTCCTTTCCATGGACGTGGCGCTATGGCATTTGCCATGAATGTCGCAGAGGTGTTGCGTTCAATGAAATACATAGACCAATACAAAGATTAGTGTAGGAGTCATTTTTCCATATTTTTTTGTTTTACTTTTTGCCAACAAGCAAAAGTGCGAAACAACTGAACAACTAAATAACTAAAATAGCCTTATTAATGAAAGTATTAATGTTTGGATGGGAATTCCCTCCTAAAATATATGGTGGTCTTGCTGTCGCTTCCTATGGAATAACGAAAGGTTTGTCTGCGCAGGGTGACGTGGAGACAACATTTTGTATGCCAAGGCCTATGGGACAAGAGGAAAAATTCCTCAAGATAATAAATATGAGTCAGGTGCCTATTGCCTGGCGTGACGTGAACTATGATAGTATAAAAGAAAGGTTTGTTGGTCATACGGTAGAGGATTACTACCGTTTTCGTGATCATATCTATGCAGACTTTAACTACATGCAGGGATTGGATGACCTTGGATGTATGGGGTTTGCCGGTGGCTATCCTGTCAATCTTCATGATGAGATAAATAATTTCTCAATCATTGCTGGTGTGTTGGCACGTTCTGAGCAATTTGATATAATTCATGCTCATGATTGGCTAACGTATCCTGCTGGAGTTCATGCCAAAATGGTTAGTGGTAAACCTCTTTGTATTCATGTACATGCAACAGATTTTGACCGTTCACGCGGAAAAGTGAATCCTACTGTTTATTCTATTGAAAAAAATGGAATGGATTATGCTGACTGCATTATGTGTGTGTCAGAGCTGACAAGACAGACTGTGATAAATCAATATCATCAGGATCCACGCAAGTGTGTAGCTATGCATAATGCTGTATATCCATTGGTAGAAGAATATCGGAATATTTTACCGCACAAGATTCCAAATGAAAAGGTTGTGACCTATCTTGGACGTATTACTATGCAAAAAGGTCCAGAATACTTCATTGAAGCTGCAAAACTTGTATTGCAGCGTACGAAGAATATAAGATTCTGCTTTGCTGGTTCTGGTGATATGATGGCAGCAATGATAGAATTGGCAGCTAACTATGGTATTGCTGACAGATGTCATTTCCCAGGATTCCAACGTGGTAAACAGGTATATGAATGTTATAAAAATTCTGATGTGTTTGTCATGCCGTCTGTTTCTGAGCCATTTGGTATAGCTCCACTTGAGGCTATGCAGTGTGGTTGCCCATCAATAATATCCAAACAATCCGGATGTGGAGAAATTCTTACAAATGTACTGAAGGTAGACTATTGGGACATACAGGCCATGGCTGATGCTATTTATTCTGTGTGCACAAATCAGGCTTTTCATGACTATCTAGCGGAAGAGGGCATAAAAGAAGTTGATGGTATAACATGGGATAAAGTTGGATTACGTATACGACAATGTTATGATCAGTTGCTAAACCAAGGCTCTTTTGATAATGACAAATATCTTGTGAGTTATATACAATAAAGACAAGCAATAACCAAACAATTAAAAAGCCCGGATACCTTCGCGGGTGTTGACCTCACACAATGAGGACAGAAGGACAGAATTATGAAGACAATATGCTTATATTTTGAAATTCATCAGATAATTCATCTTAAGCGTTATCGTTTCTTTGATATAGGAACGGATCATTATTACTATGATGATTATGAGAATGAGCGTAGTATAAACTATATTACGGAACATTCTTATATGCCGGCGCTTAATACTCTTCATGAGATGATCAAACAAAATGGGAATTATTTCCGTGTTGCATTTTCATTATCAGGAGTTGGTATGGAGCAGTTGGAGCTACATGCTCCACAAGTATTGGAGAAACTGCAAGATATGAATGAAACAGGATGTGTTGAATTTCTTACAGAACCATATTCGCATGGTTTGGCTGGTTTAGCAAATGAAGAAAGTTTTAAACGTGACATTGAAAAGATGTCAGATAAAATAGAACAGTATTTTGGAAAGCGCCCAACAGTTATGCGCAATTCTTCACTTATATACACTGATGAAATTGGTGCGCAAGTGGCTGCACTTGGTTACAAAGGTATGCTGACAGAGGGAGCAAAACAAATATTAGGATGGAAATCATCCCATTTCGTTTATAACTGTAATATGGCTCCAGGGTTAAAATTGTTATTACGTGATGTAAATGCTTCTGATGATATATCATTGCGCTTCAGTAATACTTCATGGGCTGGCTTTCCGCTTTTTGCCGACACTTACATTAATAATTTGGCATCGTGTCCAGAAAGTGAACAAGTTGTAAACATATTTATGGAACTTTCCGCTCTAGGTTTAGCACAACCTTTATCAAGCAATATATTGGAATTTCTTAAGGCTTTACCTATTTGTGCAAAGAATGTAGGATTGGAGTTCCTTACGCCTTCAGAAGTTGTAGATAAATATCCAAGTGTTGGTGCAATAGATGTACCGGATACATTATCATGGGTAGATGAAGAGCGTGATTGTTCTGTATGGTTAGGTAATCAGATGCAACGTGAGGCTTTTAGTAAGCTTTATAGTGTTGCGGATCGTCTGCTTATAGCAAAAGACCCACGTCTGCTTCAGGATTGGGATTACCTGCAGGCTTCCAATAATTTTCGTTTTATGACGACCAAGCCAAGTAACAGTAATATTGATCGTGGTATCTATGACGGTCCTTTCGATGCATTCACCAATTACATGAATATTTTAGGCGATTTCATAAGTCGTGTGCGTACTCTGTATGGTGGCATAGAAAATGAAGAGCTTGAGAATATGCTAACAACTATTACCAATCAAGGAAAAGAAATTGAGAATAAAGATAAGGAAATTCAACGTCTGCAAGCAAAATTAGCTAAATATGAAGCGGTTAAGCCTGCAAAAAAGACTCCAGCTGTCAAGAGAAAGCAGATAATTGAAAATGCCTAGTCGTTTGTCTTTTAGAAATGAGTTCATAGTATTACAATTATGTACTCATTTCTTCTTTTATTGTTTATCACAATCTTATGATGTTTTTAGAAAAATTATTATTTATAACATATTTCATAATTCAGGTATTATCTGTTACTGCTCAAGGTAAAATAGAAGATTATAATCGCGCTTATGAATTACGAGAGAGATATAGTAGTAGGAACTGTTTTCATACTTATGCCAGCCCTCGATGGGAAAAAGACTCTAATACTTTTTGGTATGTAAGAAACACTCCAACAGGGGACGTTCTAGTAGTCGTGGATGCGGAGAAGAAAATGCAAAAAGAAGAAAAGGAACCGGGAGTGCTTGAAACGAAACTGGAAGAAGAGCGAAAAAGACAACCTCAACAGAATGGCCGTCATTGGATGGAAATAGATGATGAAAAAGGAAATAATCCTGTTACGTCTCCTGATGGGGTTTGGGTTGCTTATATAAAAAATAACAATCTTTACATTTATAATAAAGCAAATAACAAAGAAAGACAGTTATCTTATGATGGGACCTTTGCAAACTACTATAGCAGTTACATACAATGGTCTCCTGATGGCCAATATTTAACATCTTGCAGAATCCGTCCTGTTGAAAAACGTTACGTTTATTATATTGAATCTTCACCGTCTGACCGGTTACAACCTAAATTACATAAGCAAGAATATGCTAAACCTGGTGACGAATTACGATTCAAAGTGCCATGCATTTTCAGTGTGGATGGTACGAAAAAACTGATTCCAGACACAGGTTTATTTGAAAACCAGTTTGATTTATATGGGCCGCAATGGAGTGAAGACAGTCAAAGTATTACTTTTGAATATAATGAGCGAGGTCATAAAGTCTATAGACTTCTTAGAATGAATGTGTATGATGGAAGTGTTAATTCTATTGTAGAAGAGAAAAGTGATAAATATATATGCTACAATCGTATTTTTCGCCAATTTTTAAAGAAAGGGAAATCATTGATTTGGAGTAGTGAACGTGACAATTATAATCACCTTTATCTTATAGATACTAGGAATGGTCGTGTGATAAGACAAATAACACATGGTCAGTGGTATGTGCGTCAAGTCGTGAAAGTTGATGAAATAAAACGGCAGATATATTTTTCGGCAAATGGTGTAAATACTAAAGAGGACCCTTATTTTATACATTATTATAGGATAGACTTTGATGGTAAGAACATGATGTGTCTTACACCTGAAGAGGGAACCCATAAGGCTTGGTTTTCTTATGATATGAAATATCTGGTTGACCAATATTCAATGGTAAACAGAGCCCCTATTACACTACTTCGTGATGCAACTGACGGAAAGATCCTTATTACACTTGACAAATCTGACATAAGCAAGATTAAGGCAGAAGGATGGAAGGCGCCTGAACAATTTGTAGCACCAGGACGTGACGGAAAAACACTCATGTATGGTTTAATACAGCGTCCGTCAAACTTTGATCCTTCATTGAAATATCCTATCATAGAATATATATATCAAGGGCCAGGAGACCAATATGTGCGAAAAGATTTTACATCCTATGATTGGTGGATGACATCTCTTTCTGAATTAGGCTTTATTGTTGTCATGGTTGATGGGATGGGTACTTCTTTCCGCAGTCGCAGTTTTGAAAACTTCTGCTATCAGAATCTTAGTGATGCGGGAATCCCAGACCATATAGCATGGATTCGTGCAGCAGCACAAAAATATCCCTACATGGATATTGACAAAGTCGGTATTTATGGGTGTTCTGCTGGTGGTCAAGCAAGTTTGTCTGCCCTACTCCATTTTCCTGATTTTTATAAATGTGCTTATAGTGCTTGTGGTTGCCATGATAACCGAATGGATAAGATTTGGTGGAATGAGCAATGGATGGGCTATCCTGTTGATAAACATTATGCAGAAAATTCCAATGTTGAAAATGCATATCTTTTAAGGCGTCCTCTCATGCTCGTTGTTGGTGAAATGGATGATAATGTTGATCCTGCGTCTACAATGCAAGTTGCTAACGCTCTTATCAAAGCTAATAAAGATTTTGAGCTGGTCGTTATACCAGGCGCACGCCACACTATGGGAGAAAATTATGGAGAGCATAAACGTTATGATTTTTTCGTAAAGCATCTCCTCGGTATAACCCCTCCTAAATGGGAAGATATAAAAAGCAAATAGTATAAATATGTGAAAATAATTTGTCTATACAAGTTATTTTCTGTAACTTTGTACCCAAGTATACATAACAAACAACAATATAGTTTACATGAAAAGAATCTTCCTGATTGTCATTACAACCACATTATCGTATATCATAACTATTGCTGCGGATTATACACAATTTTATAAACAATTACCAATAGAATTGAAAATTGCAACAGCACCAACTATAAAGGAACAGTCGTTATCAATTGTAGAATTTGGGGCTATTGGTAATGGTCAAACATTATGTACCAATGCCATCCGGAAAGCCATCAATGAACTTGCTCGGAAAGGAGGAGGGCATGTTAATGTCCCTGCTGGCATATGGCTTACAGAGCCATTCGAATTAAAATCTGGTATTGACTTACATCTTGAGCAGAATGCTGTTATACAGATGACAGAAGACCGCAGTCTCCATATGAATGTGGGAGATAAAAAGGCTACTTACGCTATAATGGCTTCTAATGCTCATGATATTTCTATAACAGGAAAAGGGATTATTGATGGTAATGGAGAATATTGGCGTGCTGTAAAGAAAGGTAAACAAAGTGATGTTGAATGGAGAGAGTATCTTGCACTAGGGGGAACTGTGAATGAAAAAGGAGATCTATGGTATCCTTTCAATCTCAAGCATCAGAATAACATTGCCCCAACGATGGAACAACAGGAAAAGATGCGTGTCAACATGATCAGATTCAATAATTGTCAACGCGCAATGGTACAGGGAGTAACTTTGCAGAATTCGCCGAAATTTCATTTTACGCCTAACGATTGTCAAGATGTTATCATAGACGGAATAACTGTACGTTGTCCGTGGAATGCACAAAATGGTGATGCCATTGATATAGGTACATGTCAACGTGTACTTATTGTTAACAACATCATTGACTGTGGTGATGATGGAATATGTATGAAAGGATCTGTTGGTGACGAATCACTCAAACATCAGTCATGCCAAGATATTCTCATTACTAATAATACAGTTTTTCATGCCCACGGAGGTTTTGTTATTGGCTCAGAATTTTGTGCAGGTATGTATAAGATTGTTGTATGTAATAATACTTTTTCAGGAACAGATACAGGTCTCCGTTTCAAAAGTTCTGTTGGTAGAGGGGGGGAAACCGGTGACATATATTGTTATAATATCAACATGACAGACATTAAGGATGAAGCAATAGTCTTTGAAACAACATATTCTGATAAAGCAGTATCAGGAACTACAGGGCCGGCTGTGGGCACTAAATGGATTCCGGAATTCATGGATATACACATTTCTGATATAATATGTAATGGTTCAAAAATAGGAATTAAGGCTAAAGGGGCCAAAGGTATGGTGAGCAATATAACGGTCAGTAACTCTACCATATTCTATACACAGGCGGCAACAGATATTGATAGTACTTGCGATATAAAACTAAAAGAGGTAAAACTCATAACATACAAATGAAAACACGACAGGAAATCCCGGTCTTACTGCTTACCGGATATTTAGGCAGTGGTAAAACGACGTTACTAAATCGTATTCTCACTAATGAGCAAGGAATAAAATTCGCCGTTATAGTTAATGATATTGGCGAAGTAAATATTGATGCTGACCTCATACAACAAGGTGGTATCGTAGGACAAAAAGATGACTCTCTGGTAGCATTACAGAACGGGTGTATCTGTTGTACGTTAAAAATGGATTTGGTTGAGCAAATTGCTGACATTACAAAGATGCAACGTTTTGACTACATTGTCATAGAAGCGAGTGGTATTTGCGAACCTGCTCCAATAGCACAGACCATTTGTTCCATACCATCCATGGGAGAGCAATATAATACAGGTATTACACCAAAACTAGACTGTATTGTAACTGTTGTAGACGCACTTCGTATGAAAGACGAATTTTCATGTGGAAAAAGTCTTATAGGTAGTAAAGTTGACGAAGAAGACATAGAAAACCTTGTTATACAACAGATTGAATTCTGTAACATTATTCTCCTTAATAAAGTTTCCGAGATTACATATGAAGAACGACAATATGTTAATGAAGTTGTGCATACATTACAACCCAAAGCAAAAATAATAGAATGTGATTATGGCGACATAAATCTCGACAGCATCCTATGTACTGGTATGTTTGACTTTGACTCTGTTGCAACCTCCGCTGCTTGGATTACAGAAATTGAACACCAGCAAGATAATGTAGAAGACAATGAGCAGGGACATCATCATGAGAATAATGAACCTTGCAAACACCATCAAGGTGAAGACTGTACTTGTGGTCACCATCACCATCACCATGATGAAGGTGAAGCTGAAGAATATGGTATTGGTACGTTTGTTTATTATGCTCGCAAACCTTTTGATATTAATAAATTTGATGATTTTGTTGCACGTAGATGGCCAAAGAATATAATTCGTGCCAAAGGATTATGTTGGTTTGCTGACCAACCTAATCTATGCTATATTTTTGAACAAGCAGGACGTCAGGTAAAACTTCAGAATGCTGGACAATGGTATGCTACCATGCCAGAAGAAGAACTCAAGCAATTCCGTATGGATAATTCTGGCGTAAACAAAGATTGGGATGACAAATATGGTGATAGAATGCAGAAAATTGTTTTTATCGGACAAAAACTAGATAAAGATACCATCATTAAGGAACTGAACGCATGCTTGTTAAACCTTTAAAATGACAAATGAACAATACATAATCCACAATCGTGAAGCAAATGTCCGCTCTCTGGCACTGAACAAAGTGCCAGAGGGCGTTAATATTTTATGGTGCCTACAACAGATAGAAGGATATCAATCAGCAAAGAAGAAACTGCCAAAATGGGCAGCAATAGATAATATTATATATCCTTTACGTCTTTCTATGGAGCAATGTTCTAGTGAGGCTACGGCATTGTATAAACATAATATAGTGCAGCGATTGAACAAAAGTATAGATGCACATATATTCGTTGATTTGACAGGTGGACTCGGAGTTGATTTCAGTTATATGGCCCGTAACTTCGATACTGCTATATATGTAGAACAGCAGGAAATTCTCTGTGAAACCGCAAAGCATAATATGCCTCTTCTGGACCTTCATAATGTTAAGATTGTAAATGCTGATAGTACTTCATATCTAAAAAAACTTGAGTACTCCGATATAATCTATATAGATCCAGCACGACGTGATAATTGTGGAAAGAAAACTATAGCAATAGAAGATTGTACACCGAACATAAGTGTCATACAACATGAACTCCTCAAGAAGTCACGTTTCATTATAATAAAACTATCACCAATGCTTGACATTACCCAAGCATTGCGTACTCTCACCAATGTTTGCGAAATTCATGTTGTCAGCGTAAAAGGAGAATGTAAAGAATTATTATGTATACTCTCATTTACACATGCTTATGATGTTATTACCTACCACTGTGTAAACCTCGAAACTAAAGATGCCCCATTTTCCTGTATTTCAAAAGAACAAGCCGTTGTACAAGCAAATCTGACAAGTACCTCTTTAGTCGGCCAACTTCTTTTTGAACCAAATGCAAGCATACTAAAAGCTGGGGTTCAAGATGCCTTTGCCATTAAGTATAATCTACACAAACTCCACCCTATGAGTAACTTATTTATCTGTAGTACTGATAATTTTTATCAGATTTATAATTATAAGGCCGTTATAGGATATCCGCCAGCACGAATATTCCATATTGTCGCAACAAGTGATTTTTCCAAGAAATCTCTAAAGGAATTACTACGTAATACACATCAAGGTAATATAACAATCCGTAACTTCCCTTCCACCGTTGCATCTCTTCGCAAACGTCTGAAACTAAAAGATGGTGGTGATGATTATTTTTTTGCCACTACCTTATCAGACAATAGACATATTTTGATAAAATGTCAAATTTTTATAAATAGACACAATGTACTAGGCTGATATTCAGTAATCTCACAAAAATTGCTGACCAAGACTTTACAAAATATGGAAGATGATGGTTTTGTAACTCGTATTATTTACCCAAAGGTCCCTCCTCGTGTAGAATACAATATAATGGCACGAGGTTTGTCTTTTATGGAGGCCTTGTACCACTATACTTCAATGGGCAGTAGAAAATATAGTTTCAATCATTAAAGATAGAAATAAAAAACATATCTGCATACGATTAGTTACTGCATACGCAACGTAATAAATTTATATTGTTTAGTTGTAACAAGGAGTTACCTTCTGATGCGTCCAAAATAGTGCGCTGTTCCTTTTGTAAATATATTGGTGCATCTTTTCTTAAAGGTAATATATGAATTTCCACATTCTTACCCTTAAGAGCAGCAAGACGCACAAGCATAGGCTTGCCATTCCAGAAATTGTCTTGTACAAGAACTCCGTCCGCATACACTCGCGCACAATCTCCAAAATAGTCTACGCTAAGGAATAAATCACTTTTAATCTTTTCCAAAGTATATTGTGACACAATAGTCTTAATGTCTAATCCATAAACAGCAGCATTATCAAAGTCTGCATCTGTCGGCATAGCAGCTACTTTTTGCTTTCCCAATGATATTGGGCGTGGAGTTCCTGCTTTACGTATAATATTAATATGAGAATTTAAATTGGTCCCCTTTTCCCAATATTCTTCTACTATTATGTCATCTTTTTTATATAGAATACCGCCTTCATGATTTGCATAATGCAATACGCCATCGATTTTATATGCTCGTCGGGCTGTAGACTCTCTCAAAATACATATTACAATATCATTTATCCATAAAGGATTATCAAACTTGGGCTTATACAATTTTCTATCTATCATAATCTCAGGCTTCCTTCCTTTTATAGGAATAAAATAGAGAGTGTCACCAACTTGACAGAATGGTTGTGCTGTTGCTGTTATTGTATGTCCATGCCAAGGCATATTTACAGGACGAACATACGATACTCCCTTCTCATTGAGTATGCGTACATAGTCATTATAAAATTCGAAATATCCACGACGGGCATAATGTTCAGACAGAGTATCAACATCCATCATAGCCAATTCGCCACCCCAATCAGCAAGAAACTGATGCAGCATGCGTGTCTGATGGAAAGAGTTGTCATTAGGTTGTCCCATTTCGCCTAATGGTGACTGGAAATCATATGACATGATAGGCATATCATTGTGGTTTGTAACAGTTGATGTTTGTGTCTCTGCCATTGTATGTTCTGCACAATAAGGATTAGTGCCACCATGATACATATAATATCCTGGCAGGTTTGACCCAGAGCCAAGTTTGCATATAGCTAATGGCAATGCCTCATTACCAGACATATTGATACGACGATGATATGCTTGCATCATGCCTCCTCCAAGTTCGCATGTGAGGTAAGGATACAATAAGTCTTTTTTCTCCATCTTCGTATCCTGATTATTGCCAAATGTCTCCGTTGCTATAACACCACTTACACGTGTATTTTTCATAATGAAAGACTTGGGATAATCCCCTGGCATATCTTTCAAACTACGATCCCAGAAACCATCAGCATAGTCACCGTATAGAGGTAGTAATTTACCAAATTCCTCATTACCATTAAGTTTCGGCCATCCTGTACGAGTATAGAAAGGCGTATCAAAACCAATACTGACAGCTATGTCTTTAAGTGCCATATAATACTGCCATGGCCCACGACATTCGTTTTCTATCTGCACCCCAACAACAGGACCACCGTGCTTCCATAACATATCACTTGCCTGTGCAAAAATATTGCTATACAAACGCTGTACAGCTGCCATAAACCCTGAAGCTTGTGAACGCAAGCGGAAATCTTTTGGATTTTCCTGGGCTTTCTTTACTATCCATGTTGGGAAGCCGCCTTGGTAAACCTCTCCATGACAGAAAGGCCCGATACGTAACACAACAGGCATCCCTTCTTTTTGGCAAATCTCAAGAAAATGGTGTAGGTTGTTGTTACCACTCCAGTCCCAATGTCCCTCTTGGGGTTCATGATGAATCCAAAAGCAGTATGTGGCTATAATTGTTATGCCACCAGCTTTCATTTTCTTTATCTCCCTACTCCAGTCCTTTTCTGGAATACGGGCATAATGTATTTCTCCCATTACTGGCAAAATGTGTTTACCGTTAAGTATAAACCCTTTACCATCCACTTCAAACGTCTCACCTTGCGGATTGGTTTTTGTGCCGAACTTAAAAGTCTGCGCAGTAGAAACAATGGCACAGCACACTGCAAGGCTGATAGTTAGTAAATATTTTCTCATTGTAGAAGTACTTGATCCGCCACCGCTTCAAAATTGGGAGTCTGTCTGTGGCAAACGGATTATTTTTGATAATTTATTGTTAGTCTTATAGGTTGCAAAAGTACGGAGTATTGCAGGTTCTTGCAATGTTTTTTACAGAAAAGCAGATGGACAATATTATTGCATATTAATCCAGAATTAACACAACACATTCTTCCATCTGTAACAATGCAAAGCAGAACCTTTTAAAGGAGATGCATTAAAAAATTAGAATGGTAATCCTACAGCAAAGTGAAATGTACAGTCACGGCTGAACTTTGGATGTGCTATAGGAAAATGATCATATGAATCTATATAGTTTGGATTTATAGCTTTCATACCCATGTCAAGGCGAAGTATGAAAAAATTGAAATTGAGGCGTAAGCCCAATCCGTAAGCCACGGCCATTTCATCATATAAACTTCGTATAGTAAATGTTCCACCTGGTTGGTCCGTATAATTACGGATAGTCCATATATTACCTGCATCAACAAAAATTGCCCCCTGAAACTTCCAAAACAGATTTGTGCGCAATTCTGCATTGAGATCTATCTTTATATCACCTGTTTGATTAATAAAGTCTATACGCCCGTCTGTACCATGGTATCGTCCAGGACCGAGTTCCCTTACACTCCATCCTCTTACACTATTGGCACCACCGGAAAAATATCGCTTCTCAAAAGGAAGTATATCGCTATTTCCATAGGGAGCGGCAATACCAATGCGTGCGTGAAGGGCAAGAGAATTGCGATAATCCAGTTTGAAGAGACGTGTGTAGTCAACATCAATTTTTGCATACTGAGCAAAGGCTACAAGAGCAAATTTATATTGTCCGTCATAATTCTTGTTAAAATGGAATAATCGTGCCGCTCCTGAAAGAATATTACCTGCAGTTTCAATATTTAGTTTAAGAAAATGTCTACCATCATTATAAGTGAAGCCACAGCCCATCTTCATTATTAGTAGATCTTCATAATTGTATCTGAGTATGGCATTACGGTTAGTAGAGGAATCGAGATAGTCACGTCTGAAAGTATCAGAAATCCATGGCATTGAAACATAATTCAAATCAAGGAAATCGTACTGATATCCGATTCTGCCTGATGTCGTTTGCCACCGGTATCTCCATGTCCCCGTGAATACACGACGATGAAACTCCGGGCGATTTTGTCTATTATAACTAAGGAGTAGTTCTGTTCTGGCATTGTGACGGCGTAGAAAATCGCGACTTATGTATGGAATTACAAATTCCGGGAATGTAAGTTTCCCCTCGAAACTATATTCCATGTAATTGTCATTCTGGTATCCTTCCAATCCGCGTATGGCCTCATAAGCACCTCGGGCTTGCAGAGTAAATGTCTCGCTACCCTTGAAAATGTTACGGTTCTCGTATGTCATAGATAGTGCTGCGCCGAAATCACCTGCGGTGTTGGTTCCCTCAGGTTGCAGTTGTATACTGTGTGTTTTGCGCGGTACTATCTGAATGTCAGCATCAAGTGGTATAAGTCTCTTGGAAGAGATGGAGTCTTGCTCCTCTGTGAATCTGATATTTGTTGAACGTATAGCACCAAGACGCGCAAATTTGCTATATGTTTTCTGTACATTACTTTCTTTGTAAAGGTCGGCAGGACGAAGTAATGTATTTATATCTAATGTTCTGGTACGTATAGGCATTATGCCAGCAGGGGCGTGATAATTAACACTGCGGATATAATAGCGAGGATGGTTGGCGAGAGATTCATTGGAACTTTTGCGATATAGGCCAAGGTTCATTGTCACTTTTACAAAATGCTCTTGCCGTGAACTATCAACGCGAAACGTTATAGCTTCCTTATTGAAATACATATAACCATGCTCGCCAAGCCAATTGGTTATGCGGTTACGTTCTTCTGATAGTGCATTTGCAGAGAACATTTGTCCCTCACGAAGTCCTTTCGTAAGAAAATCAGTTGAATGCAACAAAGAGTCAATATTGCTATCAACTATATTGTAAACCATTTGGTTAAGAATATAGCGCCGATTGGGAGTTATGTTATAGTTTATCTTTACTCTTTTGCCCTTTATAGTCTTGTGTGCAATTACTTCCGCATCAAGATACCCTTCATTGTTCATTGCTTGGCGCAAATTAGCCACACTCTGTTTCATCAGCATTGTATCGAGTATGACAGGTGCTTCGCCCCATTTGCGTAGCAGGCGGTTTATACTTTTGGTCGTATCGTTGCCGGAAAGAGAATAGATGCCTAAGGGTACTTTTAATGTGGAAAACCACTTCGTATTAGGCGACTGCTTGATGTATTGTGTAAGTGAACTTACTTGTACAGAGACATCTGAAGAGGTCACAGTGTTGTGAGTGAGCAACAGTTCGTCATCGCCTATCAGTTTCGCTCCATTACAGGAACAAAAAGATAACATTGCGCACAGAGCGGCAAAATTATACAATATTACATATAGGGAGATTTTCTTCATTGGGGGACAAAGGTACGAAAAAATTTTCTAATTAGAAAAAAAAACAGTAATTTTGCAGATATTTGAAATACAGGCTGCAAAAGGTAGAGTTCATACCTTGCGACCTATAACTTCCTTTACATGGCAAAGACGATAAAATGGGGATGTGTGGCAATTGTAAGCCCATTGGCAATCATACTATTGGTTGCAGTGGCACTGTATGTACCGCCAATACAGAACTGGGTGGTTCATATTGCGAGCAAAAATGCTTCAGAGGCTGTTGGGATGGACATTTCTGTGGAACGCGTACGATTGGCATTTCCTCTTGATTTGAGTGTGGAAGGTGTGCAAGTAGTAAAGCAAAATGATTCGTTGCCACAGCAAAAGGATACAATTGCATATGTGAAACGTGCAGTGTTGGACGTTCAATTATTACCTTTGTTCTACTCAAATATGCGTGTCAATGCAATGGAACTTATAGGTATGAGAATCAACACTGTAGACTTTATACCCCAAGCTCGTATAAAAGGTGATATCGGTAGATTGCTATTTGATGATGGGATACCCGTGGCTGCCATAAATTTTAATCATTATACCGTTGCACTTAGAGAAGCAATGCTTTATGACACTCATTTGGATGTCGCACTAAAGGATTCTGTACCTAAAGATACAACTACTTCTGAGAATTTCTGGCAGATAAAATTTGGAGGTTTGCAGATAAGCAACTCTGATGTCTTGCTTCACATGCCTAATGATACTTTGCAAGTAAGACTATCGTTGAACAATCTTATTGCAAGAAATGGAAACTTTGATTTACATCGTGGATTGTACGAACTTGCTTGTTGCAAAGTTGCTGATAGCAGCATACAGTATGATAATAATCTGGCATATCGTATACCTTATAATGGTTTAGATGTTAATCATATATCGCTGAATGATGTGAATGTCAAGATTGATTCATTGCATTTTCTCGATTCCCAGCTCACAATGAAAATAAAATCCATGTCAATGAAGGAAAAATCCGGACTGACATTGAATTCTCTTATTGCCGATGTTACACTTGACTCTACCAAGATAGCTGTCAAGGGAGTACTGAAAACGCCGTCAAGTTTTCTTGCAACACGTTTGTCAATGGATCTGAATGCTTTTGGTTCCCATACCATGCGGCATGGAAAGATAAAGGCGGCCGTTAATGCATCCCTTAGTAAACGGGATATGATGTTGATGATGGCAGATCGTTCTATAAATAAATTATGGCCAGATCGTCCTCTTTGTATAAAAGGAGAAATGGAAGGTAATTTGCAGAATGTCTATATTCCCAACTTAAGTATTGAGATGCCGACAGTGTTTTCTGTAAATGCGAATGGAAAAGCAAGTGGGTTTATGGACATTGTAGACAATCCATATTCCGACCGCTTTTCAGCCACTCTTCATGCAGATTTGAATACACAGGATTTATCAGCCTTGGCTTCTCTAATGCCACCACACATTAATTTACCTCGCACCCATACTGTGTTTGATGCCAGGATAAAAGGTGCAGAATATAATGTGGATATCAATGCTAAAGAGAAGAAAGGATGTCTTAATGCAAAAGCAAGTGTAAATCTGGAGAAAAAGGCTTACTATGCAGATGTAAATATAAGAGACCTTAATCTTAGCCATTTTTTGAAAGATATGCATTTGGGAACTTTCACGGGTGCGGTCACATTATCGGGAAAAGGTACGGATGTGATGTCCAGACATACTTGGATGAAAGCTGTAGCGAATATAGAGCGGTTGGACTATGCAAATTACAATATAAATAATGTAAAAGCGAACATATCACTGAAAGATGGCAGGGCAATGGCTGATCTGGACTCTCATAACAGACTTGTTGATGGGAAAATCAAATTTGATGCCTTATTGAATGCAAAAAAACTGGATGCGACATTCATTACAGAATTATGTTATGTAGATCTATACCATCTCAACCTTGTCGATAAGCCGCTAAAAGTGGCGGCATGTACTCATGTTGACATGATGTCTGATTTCGGAAACAATCATTTTTTGCAAGGAACAATAAGTGATATATCTCTGACAGACTCAGCAAAGACCTATCGTCCTGACGATATTGCATTGGATATCCAGACCAACTGTGACACTACAATTGCTATTGTAGATTGCGGTGATTTTTCTCTTAAAATGAATGCACAGGGCGGTTACAGGCACTTGGTAGGACGTTCTGACAGACTCTTGGAGGTGATGAAGACACAATTTGAACACAGGGCGATAGACCAGTACGAACTAAGAAAGGTTCTTCCGAAGATGAACCTTTCTCTGCATAGTTCGAAGGATAATCCGATTTATCGTTTCATAAAGTATTATAATTTTGATTATGACGAGATTAATGCGACAATCAAAACATCGTTTGAGGAGGGGATAAATGCAAATGTACTAATGACAGGAGTATCAACACAAGGCTACAAGTTAGATACCATATCCTTAAAGGTTAATAGCAGTAATAACCCTTATACTATGGCCTATACAGGATATGTACGTAATGTCAAGCCCAATAACAACATTTTTAGAGTGCTGTTTGATGGTAATGTTATGGAACATGGTATTTCTCTGAATACGAGTTTTTATGATGCTGACAATATTATGGGATTGAAACTTGGTATGGAAGCAACGATGGTAGAAGAAGGGCTGAAATTTCATCTTACGCCAGAACGTCCTGTCATTGCATACGAAAACTTTAATCTCGGGAAAGACAACTATGTCTTATTGGATCGCAATAACAGGCTATTCGCCAATGTTACTTTGTTGGCAGACAATGGAACCGGAATACAACTTTACAGTACAAGTACCGAAAATAATGCTGATGATTTACAAGATATAACTCTGTCTGTTACGAATCTTAATATAGGATATTTACTTACTGCAATTCCGTATGCACCACGTGTTGAAGGCGTATTTAATGGTGATGTGCATTTTGTTCAAGAAAAGGACTTATCATTTTCAATCTCTTCAAGCATACGAACAAAAAATCTTATATATGAAGGGTGTCAGGTTGGCAACCTCGGAACGGAATTAGTCTATATGCCCAAGAATGACGGTTCCCACCACATTGATGGGATACTGTCTCTTGATGATAAAGAAATAGGCAGTATCAAAGGTTCATACAATTTCAATACGTCACAAATTGATGCTGATATGAAGTATGACAGGTTTCCTATGCGGATTATCAATGGTTTTGTTCCAGATCGCATCGTTGGACTTGAAGGTTATGCTGATGGTGTACTCACCATTCATGGTGCAACCCAAACCCCATTAGTAAATGGGGAACTGTACTTGGAATCCTCAAGTCTTATAAGTGTACCTTATGGAGTAAAGATGAGGTTTGACGATGATCCCATACGGATAGTAGATTCAAAACTTCTTTTTGAGAATTTCCAGGTGTATGCTAATAACAATCAACCTTTGACATCATATGGTTCCCTTGATTTCAGTAATATGAATCATATCAAAATGGATTTATTGATGAGAGCTGAAAATTTCCTACTCATTGATTCTAAAGAGACGCGACGTTCGGAGGCCTATGGTAAGGCATATGTCAATTTTTACGCCTCGCTGAAAGGAGAACTGGATCAACTTCAAGTCAAAGGAAAAGTGGACGTACTGCCTACAACAAATATATTCTATATTTTACATGATTCACCATTATCAGAGGATAGTCGGATGAAAGAATTAGTTACATTCACTGATTTACATGCCAATGATAGAATGGAGGCAATAAAGCCAACTGTCGATGGGTTGAAAATAGGAATTAATTTTAACGTTATGAATGGGTCACACATAAAGTGTTGGCTTAATGATGCAAGGAGTAACTATCTTGATATTATAGGTGAAGGCGACCTACGATGGAAATATGACAATAACACTATGTCTATGCAAGGAAAATATACGATTTCCGAAGGTGAAATAAAATATTCTTTACCAGTAATTCCACTGAAGACATTCATCATCTCCAATGGTAGTTATATGGAATTCACTGGAGATATGATGAATCCGAAATTACATATAACGGCAAAAGAGACAAAGAAAGCATCTGTCAATCTTAATGGAACAAACAGAATGGTGACCTTTAATACAGGTGTTATCTTGTCAAAGAAATTGAATGACATGGGACTCGAATTTACTATAGAAGCTCCAGAAGACAACACGATAACAGATGAGTTGAATATGATGTCAAAGGAAGAACGTGGTAAATTGGCGGTTACAATGCTTACTACAGGAATTTACCTTTCTGACGGAAACACTTCCACTTTCTCTATGAACTCTGCTTTAAACTCGTTCCTACAGTCTGAAATCAGTAATATAGCAGGTTCGGCACTAAAGACCATAGACCTTTCTTTTGGTATGGATAATTCTACAGAAGAAGATGGAACAATGCACACCGACTATAGTTTCAAATTCGCAAAGAGATTTTGGAACAACCGTTTGTCTATATCTGTAGGTGGAAAAATCTCTACAGGTCCGGATGTTTCAGGACAGAACAAGTCATTTTTTGACAATGTAGAAGTACAGTATCGTATGTCTGATGTCTCAAATAAATATTTGAATCTTTTCTATCATCGCTCCGTATTTGATTTCCTAGAAGGTTATGTCGGACAATATGGTGGAGGTTTTCTGTGGAAGAAAAAAATTCAAAATATGAAAGAGATTTTCCATTCCACGCAACGCCAGACCTCTTTACCTGCACCTGTTTCAGAGAAGACAGACTCTGTTTCCAACAAGTAAGCCAAGGTGTCATTCTGCTAATACATATCTAACCATTATGAGTATATACCGAATATCATACAACGTAATCCAGCATACAATATTAAACTGTATCCTATTTCATAAGAAGATATTATCATATAGTTGTTTTCTTGTGCTTGCATCTCTTTGCAGTTGTTCCACAACTTCTTCACTTGAAGAAGGGGAACAGCTATATATAGGCCTGTTACCTATAGAATATACCAACTATGCACCTTCTTCACATCAAAGCATGGTACAAGACGAATTGGAAGCAGCTCTTGCCACTGCCCCTAACGGTGCTCTTTTTGGGTCAAGTTACCATCGTACACCATTTCCATATGGGTTATGGGTATGGAATTCATGTGCGAATAGTAATGGAGTAATCAAAAAATGGCTTACCAGTACATTTGGTAAAGCACCGGTACTCTTGAACAATGTTAACCCCGTTCTGCGTTCCTCAATAGCAAAGAGTATCCTGCAGAACAATGGATATTTTAATGGTGATGTACAATTCAATATAGTAGAAGGCAAACTTGAGACAACAAAAAATGACACTGTACTACGTCCGCGAACTGCCAAAATAAAATATTCAGTGGATTTCGGCCAACTCTATAGTCTTGATACTATCAGTTATTCTAATTATCCAGAACATATAGATACTGTAATAAAAAATCATAAGTCAGACATTCTTTTTGCCGGTGCACCATTTTCTATAGCCAATCTTGATGCTGAGAGAACAAGAATATATGATATACTTCGTAATAGTGGATACTTCTATTATCAGAAATCCTATACTACATTTCTTGCTGACACGCTGGCACATCCGGGAAAGGTGCAGCTACAAGTTCATTTGCACGACTCCTTACCAGATATTGCTACTCATAAATGGATTATAGGTAAGACTGAAGTACAGATAAGACGACAATCGTCGGAAAACATTCCTGATAGTGTTCAGCGACGCTATCTCACGATTCGTTTCGCTGGCAAGCGTCCACCATTGCGCCCACGTGTTATTCTTGCTGCTACCAAATTGCGTCCGGGAGTGCTCTTCTCCGAAAATCAATATGAAGAGTCCATAAACAAACTGGGAGCTATGGGCATATTCTCTAGTGTTGATATAAACTTTACGCCAAGACATAATCTTGATGGAACTGTAAAAGAAGTGGCAGACAGTATTGTACAAAAATACGGAGCACATAGGGCCGGTGCAGGGATTCTTGATATGACAGTCAATGCTGTTTTGGACAAACCGTATGATGTCAGTTTTATGGCAACGGGAAAAGGTAAGACCAATGGTCGTATTGGCCCCGGTATGACTTTGGGATTAGCCAAACGCAATGCATTTCATGGAGGGGAGATTCTCTCTGCAGAAATAGGGGCAAACTATGAATTCCAGACTGGTGGAAACAGTACTTCTGGTAGTAGTTACGACTTTACAGCATCACTTTTACTAACACTACCACGCATCTTAGCACCATCTTGTATTCTGCCAGAGCGAAAACGATGGCACACAACACCTTCCACCATTTTGAATATCTCAGGCGAAAGTATTAAGCGTGCTGGCTTTTTCAATCGCAATGTACTGTCTTTTGACTATAGTTATACATTGCAACCATCAGCGACATCCATCCATCAATTCTCGCCATTTTCCCTTCTCTATGGTAGAACTACTGACATTACTCCCGAATATCAGGAGAAGATAAATCAAACTGTTATATCCGCAATAGCCATAAGGAACGAATTGACCCCACGGATGCGTTATAAGTATACATATACCTCACCTGATCGTTATCGCAATCCGTTGTTTTGGGAGACTACCATAACAGAAGCTGGCAATATAACAAATTTATTAAGTATGGTTGTATCGGGACAAAAGTGGAATAATACGGATAAAAAACTGTTTTCTACACCATTTTCCCAATTTGTCAAATTTGAGACGGATTTGCGGAAAACATGGAATATAAAAGAAAAAAGTAGTTTTGTCGCCCACTTTTTTGGAGGATATATTCATAGTTATGGCAATTCTACATCTGTCCCATACGCTGAACAATTCTTTATAGGTGGTGCCAACGATTTACGTGGATTTAGTATGCACAGTATCGGTCCTGGTGCTGTACACTTTGATGATAAGGACTTGGGGTATACTTATCATAACGGTGACCTCAAGATGGTAATGAACATAGAATACCGGCCGTTACTTTTCGGTTCACTTTATGGTGCATTATTTCTGGATGCCGGTAATGTGTGGTATTTGGACAAGCAACGGCAAACAGAGTTAGACATCATATCAAGTAACATGAACAATTCAGCATCAACCACCTCAATCAAAATCGGGTCTCCGCGAAAAGCTGATATCGGTATAGATGTCGGTTGCGGTTTGCGTTATGATCTTGATTTCTTCGTTTTACGTATTGACTGGGGATTTGCCATACACACGCCATACGAAACTGGTACATCTGGGTTCTTTAATATTCCGAAATTCAAAGATGCCCAGTGTATTAACTTCGCTATAGGATATCCATTCTGATATAAATTCGCCCAATACTGCGAAAGTGCCCTAATCACATTGTAAAAGCTATGCAATTACAATGTGATTAGGGCACTTCCATTTAGTGATTAAGGCCCTTTCGTAAAGCGGGATTGTCAAAATGAATTTATAACTCTACATACGCTATCGATATCCTCCTGCATCATATATGGAGCTATTGGTAGTGAAAGCTCTTCGTTGGCAATGCGTTCGGTAATAGGAAAAGACAATGTTTTCCATGATTTGTAGCACTCTTGCTTGTGAGGAGGAATGGGGTAATGTATAATGGTCTGTATGCCATGATCCACAAGCCATTTCTTGAGCTGATCCCTATTCTTACATAGGATGGGAAATATATGGAATACATTATTTGCTAACGTATCATTACCGTCATCTGTAACTTGCATGGGCAAGGTTATATTCGTGTTTTTAATGTACTTCAGATAATGTCGTGCTATATGCCTACGTCTTTCATTGTCTTCATCCAGATACCGTAATTTTATGCGTAAAACTGCTGCTTGGATTTCATCAAGACGCGAGTTGAAACCTTGATATTGGAATACATATTTCTTCTTGCTACCATAATTTGCCAATGTTCTGACAGTATCTGCCAAATCGCAATCATTGGTCGTTATGGCTCCACCATCGCCCAATGCACCCAGGTTCTTGCCTGGATAGAAACTATGAGCAGCAGCATTACCAATAGAACCCGTAAGTGCATGAGACGAAGCTTTACAACCATGCCCTTGTGCATTGTCTTCTAATAGTAGCAGTCTGTATTTACGGCATAATTCCCCTATCCTATCCGTGTAGGCACACCTTCCATAGAGATGTACTATCATAATAGCCTTGGTACGTTGGGTTATATGCTTTTCTATCAATCTATCATCAATTTGCAAAGTTGCGTACGAAGGTTCTACCATGACAGGTCTTAAGTTATTCTCTGTTATGGCAAGAATAGTGGCAATATATGTATTTGCAGGTACAATAACTTCATCGTCATCACATAGTATACCAAGCTCTTTATATGCGCGCAATATTATACGTAATGCATCAAGGCCACTGGCGCATGATACACAATGTTCTGTACCAATATAGTTTGCATATGCTGTCTCAAATGCGGCAACTTCCTCACCAAGAAGGTACCAACCTCGTTGTACGACATTCGTCACGGCTTGCTCTATCTCATCGATATGCATTGCTGTTAGTTGTTTTAGATCTAAAAAGGGAAGCATGTTTCTATTTGCTGTGTATTATATGAAGTGCTTGACTATATGGTAGATGTAATTCTACTGCAGAGCAATGATATTATGTCCTGCGGTGTTGAAACAAATGTTGTTGCACCGTTTCGTTTCAGCGTTTCCTTATCTCGGAATCCCCATAGTACAGAAACACAAGGAAGACCGGCATTACGTGCAGTGGCAATGTCAACTTCTGAATCTCCAACATAAATGGCTTCTGTTGGCATGACACCTAATTGTTGTAATGCAAGATTTACCATGTCAGGCTGTGGCTTTCTCCGGACTTCAGAACGTTCACCTATAGCCATTTCCATTGTATCCTTGAAATATGTTTCATACAATTCGGTTACACCTGTCTGTAGTTTGTTGCTGACAACAGCCATCTTGTAATTGTTCTTCTTTAGCCATACAAGTGTATCTTTTATGCCAGGATAGAGATGTGTGTGTTCTTGACAATGAAGAACATAATATTCTTTAAATGTAGAAAATACATTTTCAAACGATGGATTGGCTTCTCCTTCTGGCACGGACAGTACAATGAGACGACGTACGCCATTACCGACAAACTGCCGCACTTCATCCAAAGTACGTTCTGGCATATTGTATTGTTTCAAAGCATAATTGACAGCAAGAAACAAATCTTGCAAAGTGTCCATTAATGTTCCGTCAAGATCCCATATAATTGATTTTATTGACATCGTTATTTACTTATTCTGACAACAGCAAAAGAATATGCGGGGAGTATTACGGTAAAATCCTTTGCAATGTCTATTTGCTTTGTTTGGTTTACACTCCAATTACGACTATGATCTGGTTGGTTTGAATCCGCAAGAAGAGTCAATAGGGCTTTACTTGAGACATTATGCTTCATCAGTTCCTCTCCAAGATTCACGTTGACAGTAACATCTTTCGGCAGCATACTGACAAGCTTTATAATGATATCTCCTGTCTTGCTGTCAACAACAACAGACTTATCCAAGCGATTAGCTATATCTGCAAGCAGAGACTTTTTCTGACCGGAAACGGTATTATAATCAACAGTAATATCCGAAGCTATGTATTCATCACCATTGTTCTGACCAAACAGTCTTTGCACATAATAGTTGGCAGTTGGTTTGATCTCTGTGTTATTGAAATATATAAGGTCGGGATTCCACTTTGTATTCCCCTCTTTTGCGAGCAATGGTGCATATGAGGACATTACCACCACGTCACCATTGCGTTCCACATTTGTAAGATAGGCTGCTTCTACCAGAGCATTACTTACATTATTTCCTTTTGATGCCCATTCTCCAAGATAAACCTTTGTGCCATTGCGGTCATAATTGTCATAATAATCACGATGGTTAAAGTACCATCCAGGAGAATTATAATAGTGTTCATCAACTATTTCTATCTTATTGTCTTTGGCAGAACGCCATCCATATTCATAGTCGGAACCTTGCCAAAAAGGTCCAACTGTACCGACAATAGTTATCTCCGGATATGCTTTTTTGACCCCTTTGATGAGGAAAAGATAACGTTCCATGAAAACATCTCCTATCAGATCTTCATTACCTATGCCTAGATATTTTAAATTGAATGGGGTTGGATGTCCGGATTTTGCACGTAGAGCAGCTAAAGAACTCTTTTTCGCATCACCATTAGCCCACTCTATGAGGTCAAGTAATTCTTGAAGATAACTTTCCATAGTGAGAGGTTTTCCATTATATGTATAAGGGGATGGCTTTCCTTTGAGGTCTTTTTCAAAAGGTATGCCACCTTGTTGCCCGTTTCCTCCCTTCCAGGAATTCTGACAAGGCACTCCGGCAGCGAGTACAGGAAGAGGCTGTGCGCCAATATCGTCACAGAAAGTGAAGTATTCATAAAAACCAAGTCCGCGTGTCTGGTGGTAATTCCATATATTCATATCGTGTTGACGTTCCCATAAATCGCCAATAGTCGCCTGCCAATGGTATATATTGTCTATGCCCTGACCATGAGAGGCACATCCGCCAGGGAAGCGGACGAAACGAGGCTTCAGGTCAGCTATGACTTCTGCAAGGTCTTTGCGTAGTCCATTGGTATGTCCCTTGAATGTGTTTTTGGGAAAGAGAGATACGAAATCCAGAGAAATTTCACCGCGTTGTAATGGTTCTATCATTAACAAGGCATTGTCTGCGCCTTTAGAAGTGGTAAGTGTGGTTTTCTGTTGTTTCCAGCCTGTTGTGGCTTTTATTATACATGAAGCAAGTGTAATGCCATTATCTACTATGCTAACTTTTAGACTTCCGGTTCCTTTAGCAAAGAGAGAGAGAGTATATTTGGCTTTTGCCTTGACAGGAATGCCGTCCCATCCTTTATTATAGAGTTTTGCACCAGGCTTTGTTGTCTTTAACAAAGCATAATGAGCATTGTTTTCATGCAGCGGATTTGTTGTCTCTATACTCCATGTCGTTCCTTCGCCATCAAGTGTCCAGGCTGTTTGGGCATTCCAATTCTTATGGTCATTAGCAGTATATTCAAAGTCACGGTTTTGTATTAATTCAGCATAAAGCCCTCCATCTGCAGAATAACTGATGTCTTCAAAAAAGATACCAATCAGATCTGGAGATATGGGTTTTCTTTCTTGCGCATTTATAGTCATGCGGGCCGTAATGTTATTTGCATTCTTGGCGATGCCAGCAGCTGTTGCTACATAATTCTCATGCTCTTTTTCTGCATTCATTTCAGCCAGCTCTTTTTTTGATAACAGAGACTGAAGGGCTGAATAAGGTATGCGGATTATATTATTTTCTGAGGCCTTTTGCTGCAGGGCAAGTAATTGGACAAACTCAGCAGGAGCAACGGCTGGATAGTCTTGGGGTTTCCATAGAGTAAAGTTTGAAGACTGTGTCGTTGCTATCTGTGGAATCTTGGGGTTAGGAATGAAAGTAGCCGAGAATATTTTGCCATCGTATGATAATACGGGGTAATAGAGTTTCTTTTCACTACCCCATGGACCATAGTCGCTTTCAAAAAGATTACAATGAATGTGTGTCCAATGTTTCTTGTCTTGCGAATATGCAATTTGAAAATCTCTGGTACCGTTCTGTACGTCAGGCCGGACATATATAGAATCCGGATGGTTAGCCATAGCTGTTATACTTATTAGTATGCTGGCAAAAAATGTAGATAAAGGCTTTTTCATTATTAATTGTTGATTACTTATTTGGTTATTGTTTTCCCGGCGGCTTTCCACCCGTTAAAGCCGGAATTCAGTTCTATTACTTTATATCCGTTTCTTGCAAGAATGGTAGCCGCCTTCTTACTACGATTGCCGCTTCTACAATATAGACAAATGGTCCTGTTGTACGGAAATCCTGAAACTTTTATTTCAAAATCAGACTGAAGGACGTCAATATTCTTTGCCCCCACAATATGTCCATCTTGATATTCCTCTACAGTACGGACATCAAGGCAGATAGCTGATGTATCGGATATAGCTTTGTCAAACTCTGTCACTCCTACACTCTGAAAACCTTTTGCATTAGAGGTGCAGCCAAAGACGTTACATAAAAATGTAATTATGCTCATTATTAATAGATTTTGTTTCATTGTCACTGTTCTTGTATACTTATTATTATCCTCTGATTTTATACAGAGCATTATATTTGGGTTTCGTTAGTAAGATAAAAGATAATAATCCTATGATATGAATTAAAGCCATCATCCAAAAGGTAGCTTTGTAACCAATATGTTCTGTTATAATACCACCAAGGAGTATGCCTATACCTAATCCAAAGTCCCAGGATGTGAGAATCGTACTGTTGGCTGTACCACGTTCATTGTTATTTGCCAGATTAATAATCATATTCTGAAAGGCTGGCCATATATGACCGTTTCCCAATCCTATCAGAATAGCAGATAGGTAATAGCCCACCATGGTTGGATATGCTATGAACAGAATATATCCAATGGATGAAAGAATGGCACCAGACATAGCGTTTTGAACAAGATGGCCTTGCTTCAATGACTTGTTGCCTTGTAAACGTGATAGCATTAGTCCAGCAGAGAGTAAAAGAAAATAAATACCTGTGCCGTCTGTTATGTTAAGATATTCTTTACCGTAAATTGCAAGATAATTGCTGAGTATGCCCCAACAGAATCCGAAGAAACATATATTAAGAGCTATAAACCATCCCCTGGCAAGAAAAAATCTGTCAAGTGATAATGTGCGCTTAGTTGGGGTAATTTGACGTTCTCGAGGTTTTACCGCTGTAATGTTCAGGAAGCCGATTCCTGCTGAGATGAATGCAATCCAGAACAAGACATCAAAGTTGTGAACATATTTGTAAACAAATATACCTACTGTTGGTGCAATGGCTGAAGCCAGGTTATTACTGATTCCATAGAATCCGATACCTTCATTGCGACGCGTTGATGGCAAAACATCAATTGCCATAGTGCTGTTGGCTACAGTTGAAGCGCCGAAAGGACCTCCATGAAGTGTACGGAATATTGCAAACATAACTAAACTGCCGGCAACGATATATCCACCAAAGAAAAGGAAATATGTAAAAAGACATATTAACAATACATGTTTGCGTGGAAAACTATCTACCAAAAAGCCACTGAATGGTCTCACGATGAGTGCAACAAGTGTATATCCACTTAGTACAAGGCCTATGGTATCTTTTGAAGAATGAAAAGTTTCACTGAGATAAAGTGGAAGTAGCGGAGTAAGGAGATAAAAAGAGAAGAACAGGGCGAAGTTGGTTAACATCACCCTGTTATAGTTAGCATTCCAAAGTTTTTCTTCTTTTTCCATTACAAAAACTTGTAAAAACCATTTTTGCCAGTGTTACTTATCTCAATTCCAACAATACTACATTCTCAACGTGTGGAGTATGTGGAAACATATCAACAGGTTGCACTGCAACAACCTTGTAAGAACCATCAAGCAATTGCAAATCACGGGCTTGCGTTGCAGGATTACAACTTACATAAACTATACGTTGAGGGCAAGCATTCAATATAACCTTTATAACGTCAGTGTGCATTCCCGCTCTTGGCGGGTCTGTGATTATGATATCAGGACGACCATGCTTTATAATGAAGTCTTCTGTAAGAATATCTTTCATGTCACCGGCATAAAAATCTGTATTGGAAATGTTGTTTGTCTGTGAGTTTACTTTTGCATCTTCTATTGCTTCTGGGACATACTCTATACCAATAACCTTGCTTGCTCTTCGCGCCACAAAATTCGCTATTGTACCTGTGCCTGTATAAAGATCATAAACAAGCGGTTTCTCGCAACTACTGTTATAAAGGTTTGGTAATGGAGTCTTGAAAGCGAAATTCCTTACAATACAGTAAAGATGAAAGGCCTGTTCTGTATTAGTCTGGTAAAAAGACTTTGGACCTACCTTGAATTTCAAATCCTCCATTAATAGGAATATATGATCATTGCCTTTGAATACATATATTTCCTGATCTCCTATTGTGTCATTACACTTTTGATTGTCAAGATACATCAGTGACGTTATCTGGGGAAATTTACATGCTATATATTCTAGTAGTGCTTTTGTTTCACTTTCACTTCTTTTCAATGTCTCCACAGTAGAGTGGTCATAATGCATCTGCAAAATAACCATCCATTCACCGCTATTACTACACCTTATAATAATATCACGTAACAGACCGACTTGTCGGCGAAGGTCAAAGAATGTAAGACCTTTGTCAATAGCGTAATCACGAATGGAATTACGTATTTCATTGTGCAGATTGTCCATAAGCCAACATTTTTCTATTGGCAGAATCTTATCAAATGCACCTGTTATATGGAATCCGATGGCTGGACCAAATGGAACATTAGCTTCCATATCTTGTTTAGTCAGCCACTGTTTGTTGCTGCAACCGAAATCCAGTTTGTTACGGTATTCCTTCGTTTGTACAGAACCTTTTATTGGATAGAATTCCGGTAGTTCTATCTTGCCTATACGATGCAATTGGTCATGTATTTGTTTCTGTTTAAAAGCCAACTGTTCTTCATATGGAAGACTTTGCCATTTGCACCCACCACATATTCCGAAATGTTCACACATAGGTGTAGTACGCTTATCACTATATTTGATAAAGCGCACCACTTCAGCCTCTGCAAAAGAATGTTTTTTACAGCGTATTTGCAAATCTACAACATCTCCAGGTACACAGAATGGCACAAAGACTACAAGGTCACTAATACGGACAAGGCTTTTCCCTTCTGCAGCAATATCTGTAATTGTCACATTCTCTAATAAAGGAAGCGTTTTTTTCTTTCTTGACATTGTTTTTCTGAATTCAATTTGGCACAAAGTTAACAATTTATATTGGAATAGAGAAATTTTGGTCGCAAAAAAATGTAAATAGTAGAATAAACGAAAAAAACATACTTTTATATTTTGTCATAATTAGTATTTGCTTTATCTTTGTCGGCACAAACAAGATTTTTTATCTAATACGTTTTTTTTAACGCAAACCTAAACAATGACACAGAAAAGAGTTTTTGCTTTCGGAAACGGACAAGCCGAGGGCAACGCATCAATGCGTAAAGAATTGGGTGGTAAGGGTGCAAACCTTGCTGAAATGAACCTTATCGGAGTACCGGTGCCTCCAGGCTTTACCATTACTACCGATACCTGCAACGAATATTATGAAGTTGGGCAGGACAGAATAATCGAATTGCTGCAAGACGAAGTAAATGCAGCTGTGGCACATGTAGAGAATCTTATGAATTGTAAGTTTGGTGATGTGAATAATCCCCTACTTGTGTCTGTGCGTTCTGGCGCACGTGCTTCAATGCCAGGAATGATGGATACGATTCTTAATCTTGGACTTAACGATGAAGTGGCAGAGGGTATGGCCAAGAAGACAGGTAACCCTCACTTTGTATATGATTCGTATCGTCGCTTCGTGCAGATGTATGGTGATGTCGTGCTTGGCATGAAGCCTGTAAACAAGGAAGATATAGACCCATTCGAAAAAATTATAGAAGAAGTAAAAAAAGGTCAAGGCGTAGAAATGGACAAAGATTTGTCTGTTGAATCCTTACAAAAACTTGTATCATTATTCAAGGCTGCGATAAAAGAGCAAACAGGATCAGATTTTCCTGACAATCCTATAGAACAGATGTGGGGAGCTATTTGTGCAGTTTTCCGCAGTTGGATGAACGAGCGAGCTATTCTTTATCGTAAGATGGAGGGTATTCCTGACGAATGGGGTACAGCAGTATCTGTTATGGCAATGGTTTTCGGCAATATGGGCGAGACTTCAGCTACCGGTGTTTGTTTTTCACGCGATGCCGGTAATGGAGAAAACCTTTTCAATGGAGAGTATCTTGTAAATGCACAGGGCGAAGATGTTGTGGCAGGCATACGTACACCTCAACAGATTACAAAAATAGGTTCACAACGTTGGGCTCAACGGGCCGGTATTCCGGAGGATGAGCGTGCAAACAAGTACCCATCTATGGAAGAAGCGATGCCTGATATATATAGACAGCTAGACCAGATTCAGACCAATCTCGAGAACCATTATCACGATATGCAGGACATGGAGTTCACTGTACAAGAAGGTAAGTTGTGGTTCCTTCAGACTCGTAATGGTAAACGTACTGGTACAGCGATGGTCAAAATTGCAATGGATTTGATGCACGAAGGACTTATTGACGAAAAAACGGCGATATTACGTTGTGAACCTCAGAAACTTGACGAATTGCTACACCCGATATTTGACAAACTTGCTCTAACAAAGGCTAAGGTCATTACACAAGGTCTCCCTGCATCTCCTGGTGCAGCCTGCGGTCAGATTGTGTTCCATGCTGATGATGCGCAGGCTTGGCATGCTGATGGTCATAATGTAATTATGGTACGCATAGAGACATCTCCTGAGGATTTGGCTGGCATGGCAAGTGCTAAAGGCATCCTTACTGCTCGTGGTGGCATGACATCCCATGCTGCCGTTGTAGCACGAGGTATGGGTAAATGCTGTGTCAGCGGTGCTGGTGGTATAAATGTTGATTACAAAAAGAAAACGGTAGAGATTGATGACGTTATATATAAGGAAGGGGATTATATTTCTTTGAATGGCACAACGGGGCAGGTTTATGCCGGAGAAATACCAACAAAGGCTGCAGAGTTAAGTGGTGATTTCAAAGAATTGATGGATCTTTGTGACAAGTATACAAAGTTACAGGTACGTACTAATGCAGACACTCCACACGATGCGGAGGTGGCTCGTGCTTTCGGTGCAAAAGGTATAGGCCTAACTCGTACGGAACACATGTTCTTTGATGACCAGAAAATCGTTGCAATGCGAGAGATGATTCTTGCCGATACTGTAGAAGGGCGGGAAAAAGCACTTGCAAAGTTATTGCCATACCAAAAAAATGACTTCTATGGAATATTGAAGGCTATGGATGGTCTGCCTGTTAATATACGCTTACTTGATCCTCCTCTCCATGAGTTCGTACCACATGATATCGCTGGTCAGAAAAAGATGGCGGAAGAGATGGGAGTCAGCGTAGAGGAAATACAAAAACGTGTACTTTCTTTAGCGGAAAACAATCCTATGCTTGGTCATCGTGGATGTAGGCTTGGTATCACATTCCCAGAAATTACAGCTATGCAAACACGTGCTATACTTAGTGCCGCATGCCAACTGAAGAAGGAAGGTTTTGACCCACATCCGGAAATAATGGTTCCTCTGATTGGCATACTCTACGAATTGAAACAACAAAAAGAAATTATAAAAAAAGTAGCAGAAGAGGTATTTGCCGAAGAAGGGGTAAATATTGACTTTGAGATTGGGACAATGATAGAGATACCTCGTGCTGCACTAACTGCTGACAAGATTGCTACAGAGGCAGAATATTTCTCTTTTGGTACAAATGATCTCACACAGATGACATTCGGTTACTCACGTGATGATATTGCGAGTTTCCTGCCTGTATATCTTGAAAAGAAAATATTGACAGTTGATCCATTCCAGGTTCTTGATCAGAATGGTGTGGGCCAGTTAATAAAGATGGCAGTAGAAAAAGGACGTGCGGTTCGTCCGGGAATGCGTACAGGTATTTGTGGTGAGCATGGTGGCGAACCATCTTCGGTTAAATTTTGTGCGAATGTAGGCATGAACTATGCTTCTTGCTCACCATTCCGTGTGCCAATAGCAAGGTTGGCTGCGGCGCAGGCTGCAGTAGAAGAATAACAACCACTTTTTTTACAAATAATATCGACGGTAAACAAATGTAATACTTGTTTACCGTCGATATTATTAATTGACAATAGGGTAAAAGTAAATTAGTGCATGTAGTGCAATTGTCCTTATTGTAGCTTATTTCTTTATTTTGTCTTTATTGATTACACTCTCTATGACTTCTGGGAAATGCGCCTGCTCCAATATGTGAATTTTGGCAGCAATAGTATCAGGAGTATCATCATCGGTTAGAGCAACACGGAACTGTGCTATATGTTCTCCTGCATCAAGATGTGCATTAACATAGTGTATTGTGATACCTGTTTCTGAATCATTTGCCGCTTTTACCGCCTCATGTACATGGTGTCCATACATACCTTTACCACCATATTTGGGAAGAAGTGATGGATGAATATTTATTATATGATTTGGAAGGAGTTCGGTAAGGTACAAAGGGATATGTACAAGGAAACCTGCCAGAATAATATAATCACAGTCTTTTACCGTGGAAAGCACCAAAGACGGATTGTCAACAAACTGCTGACGGGTAATGATGGCAGTTGGAATGCCATGATTTATTGCACGTTGTAGAGCATATGCATCACTACGGTTACTCACTACTATAGTTACTTCAATATCATCATTATTCTGGAAATAATTTATGATGTTTTCACAGTTCGTTCCATTGCCACTGACAAAGATGGCAAGGCGTGTCTTTTTGTTATTCATTATATTATTTTTTTATTTCATTTTGCATAAGACGCCCTCTTGTTTCATTCCGTCCATTTTTAATATATATGGTTCCGGTAACTGCACATGGCGTATAAAATCAGTTTCAAAAATAGCAGGGAGAGAATCCAAATATTTGCGTTGTAATATTTCTTGTTCTCCCTGTGCATGTTCTTGGCATGTATTCACGGGATTTCCTATTCTGTCGTGGTTTACATCAATTGTGAAATATCCCACACCTAATGATGTAAGGTTTTGGAAAAAGTGTGTTCCTTGTGAAGGATCGACAAAATAAGAAGGAAGTATCTCTTCTACAATAAGTTTCGCAGCCGAGATATGAGGCCATTTGACTGGTATTCCTAACCATGAGTCACTTGATCCCCAACGTCCTGGCCCTATCAATACATAGGAGTTGTCGTTTGCAAGGAATTTTCTGTTGATACATTCTATCTCATCTGCAATTTGGGAATTATTATTCGCTGAGAAATTGTCATTAAGTTTGACATAAATTACATCCAAGAGACCTTCCACTATACCATGGCCAAGTGAGTTATGCGAACGCAACAAGCAATCTTTATCGGGTATATCTAGTAAGTTTTCGTCAAGCATCTGTTTACTGTCCACAATGGGTCTTATTTGTAACAGATACAGTTCACCTGTTTTGTCAGGATGAATATTACAAGCCATTTCAATTTCTACAGGTCGACGCATTTCATGTTCGCCTAGTTTCAATGACAATTGCATCAGTTCTGGCAATGGGAAAACTCCTTGCTCCAGCACTCCATTCATGGAAATTATCTTCCTACCACCTTCATAAATGCCAGAGCGTATAATCTGGTCATAGGCATCAAAAGTAGAGGCGATATATATAAGAGAACCGTCTTCTTCCGCATCTTTCACCATAAGTTTCTTTATGTTGAAGCCATCATCAACAGAGAAAGCAAGAGTACCGTCAATTTCTGTTCCTTCCCTATATTCCAATGGCATCTCAATAGCATAAAACTGTGTCTGTGTCTGACGCAGTGCCATCTCCATCTCAGACATCTGTAATACCTGTGCTGGATGATAAGGCGAAACACGTAATGTCTGGCCGCCATCAACAATATATTTGCCAAGACCAAGAGCAAGGCTAACTATACCTTCTTCCGGTCGTTCTTCACCTATTGGATAATAGTTCAGCGAACGCAGTACGCCACTGATATTGGGATAATAATTATTATGATATTGCTGTCCGACAACTTCTTGTAATATAACAGCCATTTTTTCTTGGTCAATTACATTTTGTGTTGCCGTCATATAAGCCTTAGAGTCTCGATAATAAACAGAAGCATAGACACATTTTATAGCCTTAGCGAGATTAGCAAGCATCAATTCCCTATTCTGTGAATATGGAATCATATATGTGCTATACACCCCAGCAAATGGCTGGTAATGACTGTCTTCAAGTAAAGATGACGAACGTATTGCAATTGGAGCTTTCGTCGCATCAATAAAAGCATCGCAGTCCTCACGCAATTTGTCAGGCAACTGAGCGTCAATAAAAGCCTTTAGTATATCTTCATTAGGTATGTCTGATAATGCAACTTCCCATAGACGGTTGCTATCCATAAATTCATCAAAGATATCCGTGCAAAGTACAACAGTCTTTGGTATCAGAACTTTTGCATTATCGAACTGCCTGAGTTCTTCATGTTTCTTTATGATATTGTCAAGGAAGGCTAGCCCCCTACCCTTTCCACCTAACGAACCGTCACCAATACGTGCAAAATGCGAATATGAATCAAAGCGGTCACGATTAAACTCGGCTACAACTCCAAGGTTCTTCATGTGACGATATTTCACTATAGCATTAAAAATCATTTTACGGTGTACTTCAACATCGGGGTATTTATGCCATGTTACATCTTTAAGAAACTCTGATACAGGAAATATAGCCCGTGCTGCCAACCATCTTGATATATGATTATGACTGACATGATAAAGCATACTATCATCAGGAATATCAAAAATCACATTTTGTAATTCTTTTAAATTCTTCACACGACATATAACGTCCTTCGTTACAGGATTGCGGAAAAGAAAATCCCCAAAACCAAAATGCTCTGCAAGAATATTGCGCATATCAATATTCATCTTTTTAGAATTCTTGTCAATTACACGCACTCCGGGCAGGTCACATTCTACATTTGGTTCTGCTGTTTCTAGTATCAATGGTAGATATTCATCAGATTTACGTATATTCTTCAGCAATGTAATGCCAGCTGTAGAATCTATTTGTCCATTATGAGGAAACCTACTGTCAGAAATAACACCCAACATATCATCTTGATATCGTTCATATAACCGCCATGCTTCTTCATAGTTTCTTGCCACAATCACCTTTGGTCTTCCTCGCATACGTAACATTTCTGCTTGGGAGTTTAATGCTTCCGTTGCGAAATTAAGACTTTGTGTAAGAAGATATTTATATAGATGCGGTAAAATACTTGACATGAACCTTATAGAATCCTCAACAAAAAGAATACATTTTACGCCAGCTTCTTTTGTGTCATTTTCTATATTCATCCTATCCTCTATCAGTTTGATAATTGAAAGGATAAGTTCAGTGTTGCCTAACCAACAAAAAACATAATCAAATATACTCAAGTCTAAATCCTGCATACGTTTGCTTATACCGTGAGAGAATGGGGTCAACACGACACAAGGAATGACAGGAAATTTCAACTTTACTGCATGAGCCACATCGAAAGCATCATTGTCTCTATTACCAGGCATACAAATGACAAGGTCAAACTGTGTAGAGTCAAGAGCATTGGACGCCTCCTCTATTGTGCAGACTTGAGTGAATGATGGTGGATAACGCAATCCTAACTGCATATATTCAGAAAATATTTTTTCGTCTACCCGTCCATCGTCCTCAAGCATGAAGGCATCATATGGATTCGCTATAATCAAAACATTGAAAATGCGCCTCTGCATAAGATTGAGAAAAGAAACGTCCCGTAATGTTGGTTCTGTTATCATAAATATATGGTTGTTGTTCTTACCGTTTTTATTTTATATAGAACATCTTCTTTACAAAAGAAGGTGAATACCACAGTATGTAGCATCCACCTCCCTTTTTATATATTGGAATTATCCAATCGTCAAAATTAAACGATGCCTTGAGCCATCATAGCCTTTGCAACCTTCATGAATCCTGCTACGTTAGCACCCTTTACATAATTGATGTAACCATCAGGCTCTGTACCATACTTAACACAATTTTCATGAATGTCATTCATAATGTCATGAAGCTTCATATCTACTTCGGCAGATGTCCAACGAAGACGCTCTGAATTTTGTGACATTTCAAGACCTGATACTGATACACCACCGGCATTTGCTGCCTTACCTGGAGAATAAAGTATCTTAGCATTCTGGAACACTTTGATAGCATCTGGAGTTGTCGGCATATTAGCACCCTCGGAAACAGCAAATATTCCATTAGCAACAAGTGTCTTAGCAGCTTCTTCGTTGATTTCGTTCTGTGTTGCAGAAGGCAGAGCGATGTCACCCTTTTCGCCCCAAGGTTTAGCACCTTGAACATATTTACAACCATACTTCTCTGCATACTCACGTATACGGCCACGCTGAACATTCTTCAAGTCCATAACAAAAGCAAGTTTCTCTGCGTCAATACCTGCAGGATCATAGATATATCCATCAGAATCAGACAAGGTTACTACTTTTGCACCCAGTTCAATACACTTTTGTGTTGTATATTGAGCAACGTTGCCAGAACCAGATACGAGAATTGTCTTACCCTTGATATCAATGTTGCGTGTAGCGAGCATATTGACAAGGAAATATACATTACCATAACCTGTTGCCTCTGGGCGAATAAGAGAACCACCGAATTCAAGGCCCTTACCTGTAAGCATACCTGTGAACTGGTGTGTCAATTTCTTATACATACCGAACATATAGCCTACCTCGCGGCCACCAACACCGATATCACCAGCAGGAACATCTTCGTCGGCACCGACATGACGATAAAGTTCTGTCATGAAAGCCTGGCAAAAACGCATTACTTCTGCATCGGACTTTCCACGAGGAGAGAAATCCGAACCACCCTTGGCACCACCCATAGGTAGAGTAGTCAAAGAATTCTTAAAGGTCTGCTCAAAAGCCAGGAATTTAAGAATACCAAGGTTTACGGAACGGTGAAAACGAAGTCCGCCTTTATAAGGGCCTATAACGTTGTTGTGCTGTACGCGATAACCCATATTGGTTTGAACATTACCCTTGTCGTCAACCCATGAAATACGGAATTCCATGATACGGTCTGGGATACAGAGACGCTCAATAAGGTTTGCACGATCAAACTCTGGATGCTTGTTGTACTCCTCTTCAATTGTTGCGAGGACCTGGCTAACTGCCTGGATGTACTCAGGCTCATTTGGGAATCTCATCTTAAGATTCTCAATCACTTTCTGTGCATTCATTTCTTTTCTTTTATTTGTTGGTTGTTGTATAAACCGCTGCCGTTTGCAAGCAGCGATAGTAATTGTTATAAGTTTACGGGTGCAAAGGTAATTGTTTTTTTTGATTTTACAAAGAAAATCCGACAGAAATATTGCACTTAGTTACTTTTCTCTGCTTTTATTTTACATTTTGCTATTTTATACTTGATAAAATGTAATTTTTATTCTTTCTCCATTACAATACGGAAACCTACAGCCATCGAACTTTCGTCAGGATTATAATATGCTCTTGACGCTGTACGACATAGATTCCGTTTATTTGCGAAAGAGCCACCGCGAGCCACATGACTCAATGTGTCTGAAAGAACAATGCAAGGGTCAACTTGTGCACTATCCTTATAGTTTGCAAAATTATCCTCAACCCATTCCGAAGCATTACCACTCATGTCATATGTGCCTATTTCATTAGGTCTGAATTGTCCTACTGGATGTAAAACTCCGTTGCTAGTTTGGCTGAAACATGCGACTTGATCAAGATATTGAGAACCACTGAATTGTAGGCTGTAGGTTTTTGAGGCACCCCGAGCGGCATATTCCCATTCTGCTTCTGTTGGCAAGCGGAACTTCTTTCCTGTCTTTTCTGACAGCTTTGTTACAAATGATTTTGCATCCGCCCATGTTATATCAGTCACCGGTAGTTCTTTGTTTTCCTTTTCGTTGAATTTTGTCTGCCGTGAAGGGTTCTTCCCCATTATGGCTTCCCACTGCTGCTGTGTAATTTCTTTCATGCCGATGAAAAAACCTTTGGATAATTTCACACGATGTGTTGGAAGTTCTGTAAACGTGTCTATGCCTTCATGTTCCGGTGTTGCCCCCATAGTGAAAGTCCCAGGTGCTACATAGACAAAGTCAAAAGTCACATCATCGACATCAACGGTTGCAACATCCCCTTCCTTCGGATTCGGGTTTATACTGTTCCCGCAAGAAAACAATGTTACTGTAGAAAACACTGTCAATGAGACTGTGGCGAAGTTTAATAGATTCATAGGTTTCAAAAGTCGTTTAGTTAATCCTTTGTTATAATATAAATAAGGTGTAATACCCGTTTGATTAACAGAGTATACACCTTATCCTGATTATTTTATCTGATTCTGTCAGCAGAACGTACGAGATTATCATCATGTTTTATTCCTGCACGTGCCATTCTAAACATTATGTATGCCACTATAGGGAGGCATAGATAGAATGGCAATTTTGTCACAGTCTTGTCTACATAGAAATGTATAACACCGAAATACAACATCCAAGCCAAAATGAGCAACTGTCCCACCATACATATTGTCATCTGTGTCTGACGATTGTTGAACTTGAAAATTGCTAATACTGCCACCACTGCCACCACTCCGCTTGCTATCTGCAAAACGATGTCCATAGCAAGGAACAAAGTAATGACCATCAGGAATGCTGCTAATATAAGATATATTGTCTGCTTACGTTGCCACATTGTATAATTCTTGTTGTTTAGAAATCGTCTTCGTCATCTTCATGGACATCCTTTGCCGGATCATGCCAATAGATTTCACCGTCAAGAAACTCCTCTGTAGCAATAAGGGTTGATTTCGGAAGTTTCTCATAATAGCGACTTATTTCTATTTGCTCACGATTCTCAAACACTTCTTCCAGGCTGTCATTGTAGTTTGCAAATTCAGCAAGTTTCTTGTTCAATTCTTGCTTGATGTCTGCTGCAATCTGGTTACTGCGTTTACCAATAATAGATACAGACTCATAAATATTACCAGTTCCTTCGCAAAGTTCCATGATATTACGGGTAACAGTGTTTGTCGGAGCTTTTGATTTCTTGTAATCCATTGTTATATTTGTTTTATTTTAAGTTTCCTGTTTTTTTACAGTGTTTTTAGTCAAGCACAGCAACACCAGTTGTGTACTTCTTACACTTCTCTATATATGCTTCTGCAGCATTTCTGTCCTTGGAATCAGGATATTCGTTGATGAAGCCATAACATTCATCTTCTGCATCCTGAAAACGCACAGACTGTTTTTCCTTGATACTATGAACTGCCAATTCGTATTTGCTTTTCATGATAAGAACAGCGAATTCTTCACGTAACGTGGTAAAAGGATAATCCTTTATTGCATTCTGTGCTGTTACGATGCACGCTTCATAGTTATTCCCGCCATTAGTGCAATTTCCGAAATAAGTTCCGAGATTATAGTACAATTTGGCATTTATCAACTCTTTCATGACAAGTTTGTCTTGCAATTCATAGAGTTTCTTTTCTGCATCTTCCTTATGTGCACTTGTCGAATAAACATCAATGAAATCCTGATATGCTTTCATTGCCTGATATGTTGGAGCCTGATCAAGACGTGGTTCCGGCACTGTGGCATACAAGCATTCTCCTATATTGTAAGAAGCCAATTCTGCATACATACCCTTAGGATAGGACGTATAATATTTTTTGAATATTTCTGCAGCAGATTCATAATCTTTGCCATTGTATGTTGCCATGCCATATAGGAAAAGACACTCCTCCCCTTTGTCCGTACCTTTTGTTACTGTCACCATATCACCAAGAAGCAATGATGCCCGTTGGTAACTGCCACGCATATACTGTTCTTTTGCATATTCATAACGGTAATCGTAGTCTGTGGATTTGTAAACCGCATTAAACTCTTTTGCACAACTTGCAAAGAGCATTGCGACAAAAAACAAAGTAAGCGCTAAATATCTGTTCATCTTTAGTTGTTTAAACGTTTAGCTGTTCTGTTTCTCCGCCATATTTTAATTGACGTGAAAATAGTCACTAAACTACTGTGTTATTATACTGACACAATATACGGTGTGCAAAGTTACGCATTATTCTTGTAATGACAAAGCCGTATGGCACTTTTTTGTCAAAAAAATATGGAATTATAACATTTATTACATGGAAATTGATTAATTTTGCACCCGCAACTATGTGAATCATATAGCCATATAATATGGTTGCTTGAAAAAAACATGGTCATTTCCAAAACAATGAATACTTTTAACCTCACTTCAAAATACCAACCTACAGGCGATCAACCAGAGGCTATAGCGCAACTTGTAGAAGGTATAACACGTGGCGACCGTGCACAGGTATTGCTTGGCGTTACTGGCTCAGGCAAAACGTTTACAATGGCGAATGTCATACAGCAGGTAAAGAAGCCGACGCTCATTTTAAGCCACAACAAAACACTTGCAGCACAACTCTACGAAGAGATGAAAGCATTCTTCCCCGACAATGCCGTAGAATACTATGTGTCATATTATGACTATTACCAGCCAGAGTCATATCTTCCTACTACAGATACATACATAGAAAAAGACCTTGCTATCAACGAAGATATTGACCGTCTTCGCCTTGCTGCTGTTTCAGCACTATTGTCCGGACGTCAAGATGTCATTGTTATCTCGTCCGTTTCCTGCATCTATGGCATGGGAGGACCTTCAGCGATGCAAGGAAGTATAATATTCATCAAAAAAGGTCAACGTATAGACCGTAATGAATTTCTCAGAAAACTGGTTGATGCATTATACACAAGAAACGATATAGAACTTAACCGGGGTGAGTTCAGGGTAAAGGGAGATACCGTTGATATTGCCATAGCTTACAGTGAATCTGTCTTACGTGTCACATTTTGGGACGATGAGATTGATGCCATTGCGGAAGTAGATGCTGTTACCATGCGTAGGCAAGAGTCTTTTGATGAATATCAGATATTGCCTGCCAATCTTTTTGTCACGACCAAGGAACAGCAAAAGAATGCAATTACGTTGATACAAGATGATTTATCAGCGCAAATTGATTACTTTAATTCTATTGGCGATAATATTAAAGCACAGCGTATTAAAGAACGTGTTGAATATGATATTGAGATGATAAAGGAACTCGGTCATTGTTCTGGCATAGAAAATTACTCACGTTATTTTGATGGTCGCCACCCAGGAGAACGCCCTTACTGCCTATTCGACTTCTTTCCAAAAGACTTTTTGATGCTGATAGATGAAAGTCATGTTAGTGTACCCCAAATAAGAGCCATGTATGGTGGAGACAGGTCACGCAAACAGAATCTTGTAGAATATGGGTTCCGCCTTCCTGCCGCTTTTGACAACCGGCCTTTGAAGTTTGAAGAATTTGAAGAAATGCTCCATCAAACCATTTATGTCTCTGCCACTCCTGCCGAATACGAGTTGCAGGCAGCAGAAGGTGTGGTGGTAGAACAGGTGATAAGGCCAACAGGATTGCTTGACCCTCCAATAGAAGTCCGACCAACGGAAAACCAGATAGACAATCTGTTGGAGGAAATTCATATAAGGGAAGAGCGACATGAACGTATTCTTGTTACAACTCTTACAAAGAAAATGGCTGAAGAGTTAACTGAATATCTGCTAAACAATGGGGTGAAAACAAGTTACATACACTCTGATGTAAGCACACTTGACCGTGTACAGATACTCAATGATTTGCGCGCAGGGGTCTATGATGTCCTTGTCGGTATAAACCTGTTGCGCGAAGGCCTTGATTTACCGGAGGTGTCACTCGTGGCAATACTTGATGCCGACAAAGAAGGGTTTCTTCGTTCGCATCGGAGTCTTACCCAAACGGCCGGACGAGCTGCCCGCAATGTGGATGGAAAAGTCATAATGTATGCAGACACTATAACAGAAAGCATGCAGCGAACTATCGACGAGACAGAGCGTAGACGTAGTAAACAAATGGCATACAACGAGCAGAATGGAATTATACCCCAACAGATCACAAAAGAACTAAACCGTACAAGCATTGCAAAAGTACAGAAGACGGAAGAAGTACTGGGTAAGTTAAAAATGGATGGTAGTGAACGTGGCGTATATGGCACAGCGACACCTGCCGGCGGAAACCGCAATGATACGACAGAAAAGAACGGTAAGCATGTACCAATGGCATACATTGAACCAGACTACGACATTGTAATGGCTGCAGAACCCATCATTAGCAATATGACGAAAGAGCAATTGGAAAAGGCCATTGCCACGGCAACAGAGAGAATGAAAGAGGCGGCGAAGGCACTTGATTTTATGCAAGCAGCCAAATATCGCGATGAAATCGTTTCTTTACAGAAACAATTGTAAATCAGCAGCAAACTAAACATCAAGTTTTAACCGAAGGCGCAAAAAGAAATAATTAACGGTTTCATCGTAATATGCAAGACAAAAACATTTATAAATAACGCCTATGTCCAATATATTTTTCAACTTTAAGCAATTTACAGTCTATCAGAACCTTTGTGCAATGAAAGTGGGAACTGATGGCGTTCTGCTTGGTGCACTTGCAGATGGTGGTGGTCGCATTCTGGACATTGGTACAGGAACCGGTCTTGTTGCGCTTATGATGGCTCAGAGGTTCCCTCTGTCGCAGATAACTGGTATGGACATTGACGACGGTGCTGTAATCCAAGCTAAAAGAAATGTAGAGTTGTCCCCTTTTTCTAATAGGGTTAATGTTGTGCAGGCGGATTTTAACACATATAACACAGAGATTAAATATGACAGTATAACTTGTAATCCTCCTTACTTTGAAAACGGCGCATTATGTCCGGACGAACAGCGTTGTGTTGCCCGCCATGCTTCATCATTGCCGTTTTCAACTCTTGTTTCCAAGGCTGCCCAGCTGCTTACGGTTAATGGAACGATGTCAATAATAATACCAACAGATTGTCTTGGTAGGATAGAAGAAGAATGTGCTTATGCTTCCATGTTTATTGCAAAACGCCTGTTTATCTGTACATCCGAACGAAAAGAACCCAAAAGGGTAATCCTCAAGATTTCTAAAAGCCAGCCAACGGAGGCATTTGTCTGTACACAATGCCTGATGCAAGATGGTAAAAAAAGTGAGTGGTACAATCAGATAAGCAGAGAATTTTACTTGTAGTGTGTAAACAGTTTCTTACAATTGTTTACAGTCATTGTAAAAGAGGCGTGATTACACAACAAAAAAGGCTTAATTGTATTGCAAAAAGGGCGTGATTACATTGCGAAATGGCCCTAATTACTGAGTCGAACCTTTGTAATAGACTCACTTGTTACGTAAAGGCAAGAGATTCAAGCCTTTGCTTCAATTGTGGAAGAAGGGATTTACGGATACTTAGTGTTATGCTGCACGTCGTTTGGAAATCTTGCGCAACAATGCGTGGCTGCATATCTTTGACTATCTTCATGACGGAATTCATCTGCGGATATGCAAAAGAGTAGGTGTATTGTTCTTCTACCAGCCGCTGTTCCACTATAGCATTGCTTAGTGCATCCGATGCTGCAAGTCTATAAGCAACTATTAGGCCTCCAGTCCCAAGATTCACGCCACCATAGTATCTGATAACAAAGACGACCACATCTGTCAATTCTGCACTCAACATTGCTCCGAGTATGGGTTTGCCTGCTGTGCTTGATGGTTCTCCATCGTCATTTGCACGGAATGTTTCACCATCAGAACCGAGACGGTAAGCATAGCATATATGACGGGCATCATAGTATTTTTTCTTGTAGAATTCTTGCAGTTCCTTTACATTCTCAACAGTAGTAACATGATGGGCGAAAGCATAGAATTTGCTACGTTTTTCAGTGTAATATCCTTCTGCGGTAGAGCTTATCGTATTAAAGGTATCGATCATGTAAGTTTGTTTTGCAAGAAATTATTAATCGCCTTGACGTGTTTTGCCGGATTGGCAACCTCTTCACGTACAGCGTTCATTTCGTTGAAGAGAGAACTGAATGCTGTTTGCACAATATTGGGTTGACGCCGTTTCTTGTCTGCCATAGGGTTTACCACCATTCGTATTCCTTTGCTACGAAGGGATATATGTAATTCCGCAGACTCTTCAATGGGGTCACCGTCATAATGTATCATGCCACTTGTCTTACGCTTTATTACAATGTCTTTTGCGCGGTAACACTTGATTTTTGACGATTTGTTCAGAGTCTTGTTCAGCAGGTCGATTCCAACTTGTGGAGCCTCCAGTATATCGAAAGGTTGAACTATAACAACGTCAAGTAACCCATCAGACATCGAAGCCTGTGGGGCGATGTAAGCATCATTGCCATACTGCGATGCGTTGGCAACGGATATTAGGAAGGCCTTATATGGTTCCGCATCATTGCCGTCAAGTGTAAGTTCGTATGTTTCTGGCTTATAGGTTAGCCCTTCTTTCAATACATTCTCTATATAAGTCAAAGGACCTCGTTTGCCGGCTTCTGCAAATTTTTTGCTAATAAAAGCATCGAAACCCATACCACATGTACAGAAAAATGGATGCTCATTAATAATACCATAATCCAAACTGTGTATTTCGCCAATGTTGATTATATCCAATGCTCCCCCGAAGTTCAGAGGGAGCATAAGATGCCTTGCGAGTCCGTTACCGGAACCGCATGGTACAATGCCCAATGCAGTAGAAGCCCCTGTTAAAGCACGGGCTACCTCATTGACAGTGCCATCACCTCCTACGGCAACGACGATGTCATATTGCTCTTCCGTGCAGCGTGAAGCTATCTCGGATGCATGTCCAGCATATTGAGTAAATATCAGACTTGTGTCATATTTTGAGGCATCTATATGTTTGCCTATCAAAGCGGGAACTACATCCTTGCTACATGTACCGGATACCGGATTTACAATAAATGCTATTCTCTTTTTGCTCATCATCAGATGGTTATTTTGTTTCTGCAAAATTACAAAAAAAAAAGCATAGTAGTTGATTTATGTTGTAATATTTTTAGGGAAACTTCATTTTGTCATCAAAAAATTACTCTATGTCATTTTTTTTTCATAACTTTGCGCCCCGAATGAAGTAAACCTTCTATTCCCCTTCACTAATGAAAAAAAGATACATTATTTATAATGGGACAGTTACAAGAAAAGTATAAGAATTATCGTTTGCCACAAAAATTCATGGAGGCTGGAGTTTATCCGTATTTTCGTGAAATAACAGGTAAACAAGGTACAGAGGTTGAAATGGGCGGTCACAAAGTTCTGATGTTTGGTTCTAATGCCTACACAGGCCTTGTCGGAGACCAACGCATTGTAGATGCCGCAAAAGCCGCGTTGGATCAGTATGGTACCGGATGTGCGGGAAGCCGCTTCCTGAATGGAACACTGGATATCCATGTTAAGCTTGAAAAAGATCTTGCAGAATTTGTGCACAAAGATGAAGCTCTATGTTTCTCTACTGGTTTTTCCGTCAATGCCGGTGTTATTGCCGTTATTGGTGGCCGTGAGGACTATATCATTTGTGACGATCGCGATCATGCGAGTATTGTTGACGGCCGTCGCCTGAGTTTTGCCAAGCAACTGAAATACAAGCATAATGACATGGATGATCTTGAGAATATTCTCAAGAAGCTTCCGCATGATGCTATAAAGCTAATAGTTGTTGACGGTGTATTCTCTATGGAGGGTGATCTTTGCAAACTTCCGGAGATAGTCAAACTGAAGCATAAGTACAACTGCTCTATTATGGTTGATGAAGCGCACGGTATCGGCGTGTTTGGAGATCACGGTCGTGGCGTTTGTGATTATTTCGGGCTGACTGACGATGTGGATTTGATTATGGGAACTTTCTCAAAATCGCTCGCGTCAATTGGCGGTTTCATAGCCGGAGATTGGGATACCATAAACTATTTGCGGCATTCTGCACGTACATACATCTTCTCTGCTTCCAACACGCCAGCAGCGACAGCGGCAGCCCAAAAAGCTCTTGATATTTTGAAAACGGAGCCGGAGATTATAGAACGGTTATGGGATGTGACGAACTACGCATTGAAACGTTTCAAAGAAGAAGGGTTTGAAATCGGTGAAACGGAATCGCCTATCATCCCTCTCTATATACGTGATGTGGACAAAACATTCCTTATTACGTCGTTGGCCTTTGATCGTGGTGTGTTCATTAATCCTGTCGTCCCGCCAGCGTGTGCCCCACATGATACACTAGTACGGTATGCTTTGATGGCGACACATACAAAGGAACAAGTTGACAAATCTGTAGATATTCTTAAGGGGATATTCCAAGAACAGGGCGTTGTCAAATAAATGAGCCGAACAAAGAAACAGGTTGTATGGTATCGATTGCCATTCAACCTGTTTCTTTGTTTATAATTTATCTTAAAACACTTTGCCATATCGTTTTTTCTTGTTACCTTTGCATTATGAAAACGAACAAAAAAGGAATTATTATACAGCCATATTTTAGCTTTATCATCATATTATTGCTATTGGCTCTGACCACAAATCGCACTTACGCTCAACAATATGAATGTGAAGATACCTGTGACCATGTGCATGGTATAGATATTTCGCATTATCAAGGTGAAGTGTTTTGGGAAACAATAGGTGGGAATACCAAGATGGCGTATGTGTACATCAAGGCTACAGAAGGTGGTGATCGTATCGATTCTAAGTACGAACAGAATATGTTGACCGCACATCAATATGGATTGAAAGTAGGTTCTTATCACTTTTATAGAGCAAAGACACCACAAGATATGCAGTTATCTAACTTCGTGTTGCAGTGCAAACCGAGTGAACAGGATCTCATTCCCATGATTGATGTCGAGACAACATCCGGACTGCCAACGGAAGAGTTTTGTGATTCTCTCTTTAAGTTTCTGGATTTAATAGAGCGAACCTATCGTCAGAAACCTCTGATATATACAGGAACTAATTTCTATAATAAATATCTTGTAGAGAAATTGGACCGCTACCTGATAATGATTGCCCAATATTCTTCTCGCGAGCCAGTGCTTGCGGATGAAAGAGATATTACTTTGTGGCAATACACAGGAAAGGGAAGGTTAAATGGAATAAAAGGATATGTGGACAAAAGCCGTCTGATGGGAACCCATAAACTGCTAGAATTGAAGTTTCGTCATCGACGAGGGGAAATGTAGAAGGCTACATGCTCTATATGTGTTATAAGACATATTTTTCATAAATTATAAGAACCTAAACATTTAAGACTTTATGGCACTGATAAAATGTCCGGAATGTGGACAAATGGTAAGCGATAGGGCTGAGTTTTGCCCTCATTGTGGAATAAAGATTGCAGGTAATGCGACTTTGGGTGAAGGGGGACAGTCAATACATCCTGTACGTCCGGAGACAACTGTAACCACGCCACAGAAACAAGAGCCGCAGAAACATGGGAAATCCATGAAATTGCTTGTCGTTTCATTTCTCATGGCTTTGGTCATGTGTGGTACAGGTTACTATTTTTACAATAAAGCTCAGAATGCAAAAGAACAAGAGGATTATGTCTATGCCATGCAGAGTGATGACCCAATGGTGTTGCAGATGTACCTCTCACGCTATGCCGATGCTCCACAAGAACATCGTGACTCTATTAATGTACGTCTTTCTTCTCTTTCGCAAGAGGATACAGATTGGGTTAATGCTGTTGTAAGTGGTACAAGGGGGGATTTGGAAGATTATGTAAAAAATCATCCAGGGTCTCCACATCGTGGTGAAGCGATGAATAAGATCGACTCCATTGATTATGCTATTGCTGGTAGAGAAAACACTGTCACGGCATATCGTAAATATCTACAATTACATCCTGATGGAAAATATGCAGGACAGGTCCAGGACATTGTTGATAAAAAACAGATGTCAGAGATAAAGCCGGAAGAGGCGGCATTGGCAAAAGCAGTATGCAAACACTTCTTCCAAGCAATCAATGCGCATAATGACAGCAAACTTCTTGAAACAGTAACGGATTATCTCTCGGATTTTCTCAATCGCAAAGGTGCAACAAGCAGTGATGTTGTGACTTTCATGAATAAATTGTATAAGGATGACGTGACCAACCTAAATTGGCATATTCTTGATGACTTCAAATTAGAAAAGGTTAAGAATGATGATGATACTTATAACATCAAGGTACAGTTCAATGCAGAATTGAAGATGGAACGTACAGATCCGACTAAGGAGAAATCAGGGAAGTACATTATCACCAGCGAGATAACACCTGAAGGAAAAATTACGAAATTGAACATGAAGAAACTGGATAACTAAATTATCTTTAATAAGAACAACAGACAAGCGCATGCACTTCAAATGGAACATAGGGCAGGTGTCGGGACAGCAGGTATCACAGGCAGTTGGACTGGCAGAGAAATTAAACATCTCTCCAATCCTCTCTGAACAACTGGTAAAAAGGAATATAACCACAGAGTCTGCAGCCAAGATATTCTTCCGTCCGCAACTTAACGATTTGCTAAATCCATTTTTGTTAAAGGATATGGATATAGCCGTAGATAGGTTGAATGATGCAATAGGACGTAAAGAACACATTATGGTTTATGGTGACTATGATGTAGACGGGTGTACGGCTGTAGCTTTAATATATAAGTTCTTACAGCAGTTCTATAGTAACATTAGTTACTATATTCCTGACCGTTATGATGAAGGGTATGGTGTGAGTAAAAAGGGTATTGATTATGCAAAATCACAGGACGTGACTTTGATTATTATCCTTGATTGTGGTATAAAAGCCTATGAAGAAATCGCTTATGCAAAAGAACAAGGCATAGACTTTATTATATGTGACCATCATATGCCAGATGAATTAATGCCACCTGCTGTTGCAATTCTCAATCCAAAGCGCGTTGATGATAATTATCCTTTCAAACATTTATCTGGCTGTGGCGTAGGATTCAAGTTCATGCAAGCATTTGCAAAGAACAATAGCATACCTTTTTCAAAACTTATTCCCCTACTCGATTTGTGTGCTATAAGCATTGCTGCCGACCTTGTACAAGTGACGGACGAGAATAGAATCCTTGCATATCATGGCCTAAAGCAGATAAACCAAAGTCCCTCCATTGGTGTTCAGGCAATAATTGAAATATGTGGATTGGCCGATAGAGAGATTGACATGAGTGAGATAATCTTCAAAATAGGGCCACGTCTCAATGCTTCTGGTAGAATGGAGAATGGCAAATTGTCAGTAGATTTACTTGTACAAAAAGATCTTGATATTGCGAAAGCATTGGCTATGCATATAAATGAATACAATGAGCAGCGTAAAGACATTGACAAGCAGACCACGGAAGAGGCAAATATCATTGTCACACAATTAGAAAAGCGACAACATACGAACTGCATTGTCCTTTGTGACGAAAAGTGGAATAAAGGAGTTATAGGAATTGTAGCATCACGCCTTACCGAGATGTATTTCAAGCCAACCATCGTACTAACGAAAGATGGAGAGTTTGCCACAGGTTCTGCACGATCTATTCCGACCTTTGACGTTTATTCTGCAATAAAGAGCTGTAGCGATATTCTTATTAATTTCGGTGGTCATACATACGCATGCGGTATGACTATAAAATGGCAAGATGTAGAGAAATTCACAAAGAGATTCGAGGAATACGTTGACAACCATATTAATATCACATATACAGAGCCTACACTCAATGTAGATGCAATAATTGACTTTAGTGATATAAATAAACGCTTATTCCACGATTTAAAACGTTTCTCTCCTTTTGGCCCTGGAAACCCCAAACCCATCTTTGCTACACGAAACGTATATGACTTCGGTACATCAAAGGTCGTAGGTAGAGAGCAGGAACATATTAAATTAGAACTGGTAGATTCCAAATCCCCTACAATTATGAACGGCATCGCTTTCGGACAGTCTGCGGCAGCACGTTTCATCAAGTCGCGACGTTCCTTCGATATTGCTTTTACTATAGAGGAAAACATATACAAACGTGGTAACATACAACTACAAATAGAAGACATTCATTTCTAAAAGTTCTGTTAGTACCAAAACCGTCAACACAACAAATAAAATAATCCAAAATCATTGTGTCCGACAATCTATATATAGAAACACTAAAGCGATATTTCGGTTACACTTCTTTCCGAAGTATACAGCTTGACATTGTCAGAAGCATAGGTTCTGGGCATGATACCCTTGGATTGATGCCAACAGGAGGCGGCAAAAGCATCACTTTCCAAGTGCCAGCACTTGCTATGGAAGGGGTTTGTCTGGTCATAACCCCACTCATAGCCTTGATGAAAGATCAAGTGGAGCATCTAAAGACACGAGGCATAAAGGCTGAAGCAATCTATTCTGGACTTAGTCGTCAAGAGATTCTAAAGATACTTGACAATGCTATTTATGGAGCAGTGAAGTTTCTCTATATATCACCTGAACGATTATCACAGCAACTGTTTCTTGCCAAACTCCACTATATGAAGATTTGCTTCATTACTGTTGACGAAGCTCACTGCATATCTCAGTGGGGATATGACTTCAGACCAGCATATCTTAGTATAAGCAGCATAAGGGAGAAGTTACCGGACACACCTGTTCTTGCATTGACAGCGACAGCAACGCTTGCTGTTATAGATGACATTCAGGACAAATTAATGTTCGGAAAATATTCCAATTCCCTGCCGCAAGTATTCCGTATGAGTTTTAAACGTGCCAACATTTCTTATGTTGTTAGGTATACGGAAGACAAGGAAGCAGAAATGATACACATTTTGAATTCTGTGCAAGGTAGTGCTATAATCTATACACGCAATCGCGAAAAGACAAAAATAATATCAAAACTCCTATGTGATGCAGGATTTTCTGCAACATTCTATCATGCAGGATTGGATTTTTCCATAAAAGACAGACGGCAAAAACTGTGGCAGATAGGCCAGACTCGTATAATTGTAGCTACAAATGCATTCGGAATGGGTATAGACAAGTCAGATGTAAGACTGGTTATACATATTGACTGTCCCGACTCTTTGGAAGCATACTTCCAAGAGGCAGGGCGAGGAGGACGAGATGAAAAACGTGCTTATGCTGTATTACTCTATAATAAACATGATAGGGTGCAACTATTAAAACGCGCCAACCAGGCATTTCCTCCAAAAAAATATATAAGAAAAGTCTATGATCATCTTGCTTACTTCTTTGAACTTGCAGTGGAAACCGGAGAAGGCGTTAGTTATGAATTCAATGAAGCATTATTTTGTACGAAATTCCATCACTATCCCACTCTATTAGAATACGCTTTGTCTATATTACAAAATGCCGGATACATACACTACGAACATGACCCAGATAACAATCCACGTGTAAAAATAAAGACAAGTAGAGAGGAACTGTACAATATCTCCAATCTCTCGCAGCAAGAAAACAGTGTACTCTCCTCGTTATTAAGATATTATGGCTCGCTATTTGTTGACCTTACATATATAGATGAATCTTTCATCGCATTGAAAAACGGAATAACGGAACATCAGTTACACATTGCATTAAAAGAACTTGCGCAAAAAAGAATTATAACATATGTACCACGGCGATATATTCCAATAGTGACTTTCATCCACCAACGTATAGACTCAGAGAAATTACGATTCGGAAAAGAAATATATGAGGAGCTAAGAGACAAGCTCGTAGAACGCATAAATGCTATTATAAAGTATGCAGAAACTACAGACAAATGTAGACAGCAACTACTGTTGGAGTATTTCGGAGAAAAAGATTCTGACAATTGTGGTATTTGTGATGTCTGTCTGGAAAAAAACAGAACCAAATCATCTTCATACTACAATGCCAGAAATATAGTAATGGAACTTTTAGCCGACAAGCAATCCCATCTTTTATCAGCCATTCATTCACTGAAAATACCAAGAAATGCACTGCATAATGTATTGGAAGAACTTGTACAAGACCAGCGCATAATCATAGATGGCCCATTCGTCCGCCTAAAACATTGAAGCTATAAAAAAGAATTTTTCTAACAAAAAGTTTTGAGTATTCAATTTATTTCAGTAATTTTGCATACATTATGCCATATATGACTTTTAATCTTACCTTCAATTTCCTTGACATTATTGTCAAAGGTATGATTGTGGGCATCATCAGTTCAGCCCCAATGGGACCAGTGGGCGTGCTCTGCGTACAAAGAACATTGAATAAAGGACGCTGGTACGGTTTCGTAACAGGCATTGGAGCCACTGTAAGCGATATGATTTATGCGCTACTAACAGGTTTCGGAATGAGTTTTGTAATGGAGCTTATTGTTAATCCGCAAAACAAATTCTTTCTGCAAATCTTTGGTAGTATCCTACTGTTTATTTTTGGTGTCTATTGCTATCGCACTGATCCGCGAAAGAATATTCATCAAGGCAGTAAGAATAAGAAGGGAACATTGACCCACAATTTTTTTACAGCATTCCTCGTCACTGTTTCCAACCCACTCATCATCTTTTTATTTCTTGCTGCTTTCGCCCAATTTGCTTTTATCATACCGGACCATCCGGTAGAAATGTCACTCGGTTATCTTAGTATTGCTGCCGGAGCATTGCTGTGGTGGTATGGATTGACATGGCTTATTGACAAAATAAGGGCATATTTTACAATCAATGCCATTGTTATAATCAATAGAATAATAGGCGCCATCGTTATGGTCTTTTCATTTGCCATATTCATTGGAACGACATTCAATCTATATTCCGTATATTAAATACAAGAGTAAATCCAATATTTATAGTTGTAATACAATAACTACAAGCATTAACATAGAGCTTATATACACATGTTTATTTCCCAACAACTACGCACAACAAACATCGCTGAATACATATTATATATGTGGCAGGTGGAAGATATAATACGTGCTTATCATTGCGATCTTACCCTTATACGTAAAGAATACATTTCACATTTTGACTTAACGGAAGAACAGCGTGAAGAAATGATAGATTGGTATGGTAATCTTATACGCATGATTCGTGAAGAAGGACTCGTGTCGGGTGGACACATACAGATAAACAAACTTGTAGTGCAGCAAATGACAGACCTCCACGAAATGTTGATACAATCGCCCAAGTTTCCTTTTTATACTGCAGAATATTATAAAGTGCTTCCATTCATTGTCGAATTGCGAAGTAAGGGAGGAAAAGACATGAATGAGATTGAAACCTGCCTCAATATGCTATATGGTGTGATGTTGTTGCGGCTACAACATAAGGAGGTTAGTGCCAGTACAGAAAATGCAGTTAAAGAAATAACCACCTTTCTCGGTATGTTGTCCGACTATTACAAGAAAGACAAGGAAGAAGGGTTGCAGTTCGAAGATGACTGATGTCCTATAAATATAATGTCACAACAATTTACAACACATAACGATTCTAAAAAATAATGAATGCAGAAATAGAGCGTAGACGTACCTTTGCCATCATATCACATCCAGATGCCGGTAAAACAACATTGACAGAGAAGTTTCTTCTTTTTGGCGGACAAATACAAGTTGCTGGTGCGGTAAAAAGCAATAAGATTAGAAAAACTGCCACATCAGACTGGATGGACATAGAAAAGCAACGTGGCATATCTGTCTCCACATCAGTTATGGAGTTTGACTATCTGCCATCATCAATGGATTCATCCACAGCACCCTATAAGGTGAACATTCTGGATACACCGGGCCACCAAGATTTTTGTGAGGACACATTCCGTACCCTTACAGCTGTTGATTCAGCCATAATTGTTGTAGATGGTGCAAAGGGTGTTGAGGCGCAGACACGTAAACTCATGGAAGTTTGCCGTATGCGCAACACTCCTGTCATCGTTTTCATAAACAAGATGGATAGAGAAGGACGGGATCCATTCGATTTACTTGATGAGCTGGAAGAAGAGTTGCAGATAAAAGTCCGTCCACTCTCATGGCCAATCAATCAGGGTATAAAGTTCAAAGGCGTATATAATATATATGAAAAGCAACTTAATTTGTTCACACCTGACAAACAGCGAATGACAGAAAAAGTCACGGTTAACATAGCTTCGTCAGAACTTGATATGCAAGTAGGTGCTGATGATGCTTCCCAATTACGTGAAGACCTTGAACTCATAGATGGTGTTTATCCTGAATTTAACGTAGATACATATCGTTCTGCAGAAGTAGCACCAGTATTCTTTGGCAGTGCACTTAATAATTTCGGTGTACAAGAACTTCTTGATTGCTTTGTTGAGATAGCCCCATCACCCAAACCGACAATGGCTGAAGAACGTATGGTTGTTCCTGATGAGCCAAAGTTCTCTGGGTTTATATTCAAGATAACAGCTAATATAGATCCAAACCACCGTTCTTGCATAGCCTTTTGTAAAGTCTGTTCCGGTAAATTCCAACGTAATCAACCTTACCTTCATGTCGGCTTGGACAAAACAGTACGTTTCTCTTCACCCACGCAGTTCATGGCACAGAGAAAATCAACCATTGATGAGGCTTGGGCAGGAGACATTGTCGGGCTTCCTGACAATGGTATATTCAAGATTGGAGATACACTGACAGAAGGCGAACGACTACATTTCCGTGGACTTCCGTCATTCTCTCCAGAAATGTTCAAATACATAGAGAATGATGATCCAATGAAATCCAAACAATTTCAAAAAGGATTGGAACAGTTGATGAATGAAGGTGTAGCACAATTGTTCGTCAATCAGTTCAACGGGCGTCGTATTGTCGGCACAGTAGGACAGCTTCAGTTTGAGGTTATACAATACCGTCTGGAAAATGAATACAATGCAAAATGTCGTTGGGAACCAGTACACTTACATAAAGCCTGTTGGGTAGAGAGTGATGATGCAGTGGAATTGGACAATTTCAAGAAACGTAAGTATCAGTATATGGCAAAGGACAAAGATGGACGTGACGTATTTCTCGCTGATTCCAGTTATGTTTTATCAATGGCACAGCAGGATTTTGATCATATACAGTTCCACTTTACCAGCGAATTCTAATTGATTTGCATATTTTCGTGTAGTGAAAGTCCCTGCAATATTTGTCCGTACTTTCACTACAAAAATAACATCAAAAAACAGAGGTCTGCAGACTGCAGACCTCTGTTTTTTGATGTTTTATTTTCCAATGCAGTGAATATACAAGACAAAAGGGGCCTGATTACATTATAAAAGGGGCACAATTACACCGTAAAAAGGCTGCAATTACACCATTAAAATGCCTTGATTACGACTACATCCCTAAATATCTGTATTTCATTTTTTCTTGAAGGTCAACAATTACCTATATAGACCAATAATACAATGTATTCAATTACATTGCTGCCAGCATAAAAACAAACGGCTCCCCTCACATTGAAGGGAGCCGTACATTTTATAATGTCACTCCTGTTTTGAATATGGATATTTCCTGATAACCATTTATTTCGTTGCGAGCAGGTTCGCCACTGGCGATAGCAAGCACTTTATCTATAAATTCAGACACCAGTTCTTTCATGGATTTACCATCTACAAGTTGTCCTGCATTGAAATCAATCCAGTTCTTTTTATTATTATAAAGGTAAGAATTGGTAGAAATCTTCATCGTAGGAACAAAAGTGCCGAATGGGGTACCGCGCCCAGTGGAAAACAGGACAATATGGCATCCGGCCGAAGCAAGAGCCGTTGCAGCAACCAAATCGTTACCTGGTGCAGAGAGAAGGTTGAGCCCCGATGTCTGAAGGCGGTCACCATATTCCAGCACGCCACTGACAGGCGCACGTCCGCATTTCTGTGTACAACCAAGAGCTTTGTCTTCAAGTGTAGAGATACCACCAGCTTTATTACCTGGGGAAGGATTTTCGCCAACAGGTTCGCCATGGGACAGGAAATAGTTCTTGAAATTGTTTATAAGTGAAACAGTGTGGTTGAACAATTCCTTTGTCTCACAGCGATTCATAAGAATAGTTTCTGCGCCGAACATTTCCGGTACCTCAGTAAGTATAGAGGTGCCCCCTTGAGCAACGAGCCAATCAGAAAATTCTCCCTCAAGAGGATTAGCAGTAATACCAGAGAATCCGTCAGAGCCACCACACTTAAGGCCGACACGCAGTTTACTTACCGGTATGTCTTCACGTTTATCCTCTTTTGCAACGCCATAAATATCACGAAGAATTTTCATGCACTCTTCTGTTTCGTCCCCTTGGACCTTTTGAGTGACAACAAGTTTGACACGGTCGTGATCATAGTCACCAAGCATTTCCATGAATTTATCCGGCTGATTGTTCTCACAACCAAGGGAAAGAACAAGAACACCTCCGGCATTAGGATGTAACACAATGTCACGCAGGATTTTGCGGGTAGCCTCATGGTCCTCGGACAATTGGGAACACCCATAGTTATGATGCCACGCATGTACGGCATCAATGCCATCAAGGTGTGTTTCTGTCTCCAGTTGCTTGGCAAGATGTTCAGCAATACCATTTACACAGCCGACGGTAGGCACTATCCATATTTCATTGCGCACACCTATATCACCGTTTTTGCGTACATATCCTTTAAATGTACGCTTTTCTTTTACTATAGGCAGTTTGTCGTCTGACGGATTATATGTGTATTCTAATGTTCCTTTTAGATTCGTCTTAAGGTTGTTTTCGTTCACCCATTCTCCGGCTTTCAGATTCTTACAGGCGTGACCTATAGGATAGCCATACTTTATAATGTTCTCTCCTTCAGCCTTGTCAACAATAAGTACTTTGTGGCCTGCCGGCGTATCCTGCAATACTGTTATGTCTTGGCCATCAACGGATATTATCTCACCGGCCTTCATTGCACGAAGGCATACTACAACAGAGTCTGCTGGATTTATTTTCAGGAAAGCTGTTTGTTCCATTGTTTTTTTAGTTTTTGTATTTTGTTAGTTTTAAATGTTTTCCGATTTTATATTTGTGTCCTACGATAGAAATCTACATTTTCCTTTGCAAGAACTTCTATTGGCATATAGTTGACAGGAGTGACATGTTTCTTCAATATTATAGCCCTAACAAGAGCGTCTACACTATAGAAGCCTTGTTGGTAACCATGCTGTGCTATTAGAAATGAGATACTGCCCTCTCTGACGCAACGGGCATTCTTTTCCACCATATCATATCCCATTATCTGCACATCCCGTCGATTGGTCTTAAGTAGGAACTCACCTACAAGATGAGCTTTGGAATTAAGGGTGACACAATGATGGGTATCAGGATACTCTTGAAAATATTTTTCCAATAACATGTTATGCTGCTTACGCGTATAGAGATATGGAAGGTCCAGAACATTTATCTTGACATTCGGGAAATGATCCGCCATATAATGACGAAATCCCACTTCGCGATTATCCTGCTGTTTGCTTGCTACATTGAGCCCGTCAAGTGTCTGTTTCATTAACATTATCTCCTTTTCCCTACCGGCAATGAGCATAAGCATTTTTGCTGCAAAATAACCACTTGCAAAAGAATCTTGTCCAAAGAAAGCCAATGGACGCAAATCGGGCAAATAAGAGTCCAGCATTATAAATGGGATATTCTTTGCATGTAATTCGTCAGTGAACGGACGGGTGACATCTAATTTTGCCGGTACTATGATGACTCCGTCTGGTTCAGATTGCAGAATGGCCTGTGATTGCTCGTTGAATGACTCAACATCATTGCGTTTGTAATATTTTATATTTATATGTACGTGAAAGTCGCGCCTCGCATCACAGCATTTGTGCTGTCCCTGCTCCACTTCTTCCCAATATGCTTCACTCTCGTGCTTGGGTATAAGGCAGTAGAAATCATACCGGCGGCTGTTGGCCAATGCACTTGCGTACATATTCGGCTCATAGTTCATTTCCTCCAAAACCTTTGTCACAAGGTTGAGGGCTTTCTGTGAGACATTCGGACGTTTATGTAAGACTCTGTCAACGGTTCCAACAGAAACTCCGGCTTTCTCAGCAATGTCTTTGATAGTGATGCGTTCGTTTGGCATATTAAATTTTGCTTATCTTTGTCGTTTTTCGTTTTCTGTAACAGTATAGGGCATTTACGGCAACTATATAAGTGATAACAAATGTCGTGCAAAAATAATAAAATAATTCCAATTGTGCGAATACACAATACTCTTTTTTATATAAACACATGAAAAAAATGATTTTTTCGCAAAAAAACTTTGTCCTTTGAGAAAATGTTTGTAAATTTGTCAATGAATTTTCAACAGTTTGTAGAATCAGGTACTAATTAATATAACTTTATAACATTTTATTAAAAAACACTATGGCAAAAGTAGTAACTTTGGGCGAGATTATGCTCCGCCTTTCCCCTAACGGTCAGGATCGTTTCATTCAGACAGACATTTTTCGTATCATTCCTGGGGGTGGCGAGGCCAATGTCGCAATAAGTTGTGCGAATTATGGTCATGAGGCTTATCTTGTAACAAAACTTCCTGCACACGAGATCGGTCAGATTGCCGTTAACTCACTGCGCCGTTACGGTGTAAACACACAATATATTGCTCGCGGTGGTAAACGTATAGGTCTTTATTATTGTGAGACAGGTGCATCAATGCGTCCCTCAAAGGTGATTTATGACCGTGCAAATTCTGCTATTGCAGAGGCAGACCCTTCTGATTTCGATTTCGATGCTATTATGGAAGGTGCTGATTGGTTTCACTGGTCAGGTATCACCCCTGCGATATCAGATAAGGCTGCAGAATTGACAAGACTTGCTTGTGAGGCTGCCAAACGTCACGGCGTTACTGTTTCTGTTGATCTTAATTTCCGTAAGAAACTTTGGACATCAGAAAAGGCTATATCTATAATGCGTCCACTTATGAAATATGTTGATGTATGTATCGGCAACGAGGAAGATGCTGAACTATGCCTTGGTTTCAAACCGGAAGCAGATGTAGAGGGTGGTGATACGAATGCAGCAGGTTATGAAGGAATTTTCAAACAGATGAAAGAGAAGTTTGGCTTCAAGTATGTTGTTTCGACTCTTCGCGAATCATATTCTGCTACGTTCAATGGTTGGAAGGCACTCATTTATGATGGAAAGGAGTTTTATCAGTCAAAACGGTATGAGATAAATCCTATTATCGACCGCGTAGGTGGTGGTGACTCTTTCTCCGGCGGACTTATCCATGGTCTTCTTACCAAAGAAACACAGGGCGAAGCACTTGAATTTGCGGTTGCTGCTTCAGCACTTAAACACACTGTCAATGGAGACTATAATCTGTTAAGCGTTGATGAAGTCGAAGCTCTTGCCGGAGGTAATGCCAATGGCCGTGTACAACGTTAATTATATTATAAAAACAATGATGTCCACACGACATTAATAAAAAATCAACAAATGGCAAAATTTGATAAATTGGCCGTAATGCAGAAGATTGCATCGGCTCCAATGGTTCCTGTATTCTACAACAAAGATGTTGAGGTTGCAAAGAACGTAGTAAAGGCATGTTATGATGGTGGAGTCCGGGCTTTCGAGTTTACTAATCGTGGGGATTTCGCACAAGAAGTGTTTGCTGAACTTTCAAAGTACGTTGACAAGACGTGTCCGGAGCTAGCTCTTGGCATTGGTTCTGTTGTTGATGCTCCTACCGCATCACTCTATATCCAACTTGGTGCGAACTTCGTAGTTGGTCCTCTATTTAATCCTGACATTGCCGTAGTCTGTAACCGTCGTTGCATAACATACTGTCCAGGTTGCCTGACACCGTCAGAAATAGGAAAGGCACAGGAAGTTGGTTGCGACTTTACCAAAATATTCCCTGGTGACGTTGTAGGCCCCAATCTCATTAAAGGACTCATGGCCCCAATGCCATGGTCAAAGATTATGGTTACTGGTGGTGTTGCACCGGAGCAGGAAAACCTTGAAAAATGGTTTAAGGCTGGTGTCTTCTGCGTTGGTATGGGCTCTAAACTTTTCCCAAGCGACAAGGTTAAGGCTGGTGATTGGGCATATATCACAGACAAGTGTAAAGAAGCACTCGGATATTGTGCCGCTGCACGTGCATGATCATAATGTAAACAAAGACTCCACATGGCCCTTATTTGTCATGTGGAGTCTTTTACTTTGTTTGACTTTTGGTTGCTCTGCTGATAATGATGCTAAATATAGCGCAACAAAGGAGTCGAAGGAAATATCTGTAGCCTTGACAGAAACATGGCTTATGGACAGTTGTAGAATCAAGGCGAAGAACCGTGATTTCTACCTACACAAGTACAAGGCGGAAAAGATAATATCAAAATATCAAAAAAATAACAACCTTTCATCTATAGAAAGGAAACTACTGACGAATGCTCGTAGTTGTTTTGCCTTTGCCAGAACAGACTATCTAATACAAGTAGGGAAAATCCATGAGGCACGTAAGGTGATGGAAGAGTTGGCGTCCAACTCAACATTGAATCTTTACAGTGATACCACCATGTGGCTCAATTTTCTCTATCATCAGGGAAAGGTGCTTTATCACCCCTATTATATTTCCCAAAACAAGAAAGACATTCTTCAAGGTTATGATTGCATAGTACAGAGTTATATACTCTCTTCGCGCAAGAATTACCCTCTCTATAAAGCGTTGTCACTACAGATTCTTAGCGTGTATCTGCTTAATGACAGTATCTTCTCATTGGCAAAAGAAGTAGACAAGGCTTCCATTCGTTATATAAACGAGGACAATATGCCAGATTCCTTACTTGCCGGTAATCTTGCAGAACGTTCTTTGAGTATATTCTTAAAACTCAATGATCCGTATCATACGGCAGATGCATGGTGTAATCTTGCACGATGTTATTTCCAAATAGGTGATGCACGTCGTTCTATAGAATGTCTGAACATTGCTATTGCAAACCCTGCAACAGATTCCATGCCCGATCTTCTTGCAAGCATAAATGAACAGTTTTCTCTTTCTTTCGCTGCCATAGATGATAAACATAATAGCGATTTCTACCGTAATGCTTATCTTGATCTTCAAGATAGTACACGACAGGATCGTGAACTAGAAGCAAGGGCTGTCGCATTACAAGAATCAACAACAAAAATATGGTATTTCGTTGCTATTGCATTCACTGTCTTTATTCTGCTTTGTGTTACAACCATAATCCTGACCCGCATCAGAAGGCGCAAGGAAAGGAATGCTACAGAAGAACAAGAAATGCTTGAACAATTACAGGAGGAATTGTTATCATGCAAACTTTTGTATGCGGATGCTTTACGTTCTGCTGTGGAACAACGTGCCCAATTGTCTATTGTCAATGGAATGACACCACTGATTGATCGTATGAAAATCGCTGTATATAAGCAGAATCTTGGTTACGCCAAAGAACTTGCAGACGAGATTGATAAACAGAATATATTGTTAACACAATGGATAAAATTGAGAAGAGGTGTTATCCAACCAAAAATTGAAACATTCGCACTACAAACAATTCTTGATGTTATCAGTAAAAACGGTACTATTCTCAACAGTCAACATATCAAGCTTATCATTCAACAGACATCGGTAAAAGTAAAGGCTGACCACACATTAACCCTTTTTCTTATAAATACACTTGTTGATAATGCCCGCAAAGCAATTAACGAAACTGGTACAATCACAGTCCTGTGTACAGAACATACAGATGACAAATATGTTGAGATAAGTATTTCCGATACAGGTAAAGGTATGACCGACACGCAATTGGAACATATTTTCGAATACAAGGTAATCCATAATCAGTCGGATACACAGTCTCATGGATTTGGACTCGTCAATTGTCGCGGTATCATCGATCGTTACCGTAAGATGTCATCAATCTTTACAGTCTGCACTATTTTTGCGAAATCAACTAAAGGCAAGGGTACAACTATATTTTTCCGTTTACCTTTGGCTGTTAAATCGATGATTATTACCTTGCTATGCTGTATGCCAGGAATTACTCACATAACTGCAAAAACGTCATGTAACCTCCTTTCCTTAGACAGTATTGCAGCTATTTACTGCGATTCCCTATATCAATGCAATGTTGAAGGGCGGTATAAGCAAGCCATGTTATATTCCGATTCGTGTTCTTCGATTATAAAGCGTGACAGTACCATTGATGTTGGTATACGACTTTCTTTATACAATGAAACGTCTGTAGCAGCACTTGCATTGCACCAATGGGATATATACATATTCAACAACTACCTATTTACAAGACTTTACAAGGAATATACTGCCGATTCCTCATTGGCATCATACTGTCAGACTATGGAAAACAATGAGAAAAAGGCAAATATTGCCATGATAATAGCATTACTTCTAATCATTGGTATATTCCCTATATTCTGGTTTGTCTATCTCCGCCATCTTTTAAAATTTCACAAAGGCATACGAGATAAGAAACAATTACTAAAAGAGGATGTTAAGAAAACGAAGTTGGAATATGAACACCTACACATTATTAATAATGTAACAGATAATCAACTATCCACGCTCAAACATGAGACAATGTATTATCCTGGACGTATTCGTCAACTTATAAACAATAGTAAGGCTACAAATGACCTTACAGCAATAGTCAGTTATTACAGTGAGCTATATAGGGTACTGAATACACAAGCAATGAATAGACAGGCATCATCATTGTCTTTCCGCGTTGATATGATACAAATAGGCGAATTATTCCCCAACATCAATGTCACTGGTACTATAATTAACAATTGTGATAATATTACAATTCTTGCCAACAAGGAATTAATGACTTATCTAAATGTATTGTTGCGAAGACACAATGAAGGCAAGACTCCACCCTGCTACGTATCTAAATGCGATGAAAAATATGTTACAATTAATTTTTGTATGACTAATAATAAAATATTGTCAACTGATGTGAATAGTCTTTTTTCAACCGAAACGCCTGATGTCGATTTTCTTATAATGCGCCAGATTATACGCGAGGCAGGCAATGCTTCAATGCGCTATGGTTCAGGAATCACAGCTGTAACGAGAAAAGGCATAACAGAAATTGTTGTTACGATGCCTAAAAAATAACTCCATACATTCCTCATACATTTCCCATTAAAGAAACATATGAGGGAGTACGGAGTTGATTCTATGTATTATAGATTCTTATTTGACGAGTCCTTTTTCCAAGTACTCAGCAAGGTTTGTACGCATTACACTGGCAACATGATCTGCTGCAACCTTCTCCATATCATGCTTAACCATAATTTGGACAAGTTGTTCAAACGACGTAGTCTGAGGATTCCATCCCAATTCTTTCTTGGCTTTTGTAGGATCTCCCCACAGATTTACCACATCAGTAGGACGATAAAAATCAGGACTAACCTCTATGAGAGTCTTACCAAGAAGTCCTTGGGGACCAGCAACGCATATGCCTTTCTCTTCCATACCTTCGCCTTTGAACTCAAGTTCAATACCTGTAGTCTTGAAAGCATAATAAGCAAATTCACGGACAGAATGCTGTATACCCGTAGCTATAACAAAATCCTCTGGTTTGTTATGTTGCAAAATGAGCCACATACATTCAACATAATCCTTGGCATACCCCCAGTCACGAAGAGATGAAAGGTTACCGAGATAGAGTTTTTCCTGTTTTCCTTGTGCAATGCGTGCTGCTGCAAGCGTTATCTTTCGTGTTACAAATGTCTCGCCACGACGTTCGGACTCATGGTTGAACAGAATGCCAGAACAGCAGAACATATCATAAGCCTCACGGTATTCCTTTATAATCCAGAAGCCATAGAGTTTTGCTACAGCATATGGAGAATAAGGGTGGAACGGAGTATTCTCATTCTGCGGCACCTCTTCAACCTTGCCATAGAGTTCTGACGTTGATGCTTGATATATCCTACATGTTTTTTCAAGATGATTGGTACGAACAGCTTCAAGTATGCGTAGAACACCTACAGCATCAACATCTGCGGTGAATTCTGGTGCATCAAAACTTACCTGTACGTGGCTTTGGGCGGCAAGATTGTAAATTTCTTCCGGACGAACCTTTCCCACTAGTTTCACTAACGACATGGAGTCTCCCATATCCGCATAATGCAAATGAAAGTGTGGCGTCCCCTCTATGTGGGCAATGCGTTCACGATAATCCACTGAAGAACGGCGTATAATGCCGTGGACCTCATAATCCTTTTTTAGAAGGAATTCTGACAGATAACTACCGTCCTGCCCTGTAACACCAGTTATAAGTGCGACTTTTCTTTCTGACATTTTTGTGTGTTTTAGTTTCTTTATAGTTGTTGTTATATGGCCTTTTATGTTTTAGTAAAGCCCATAAATTGGTGATTGTAACCTTATTGTTATTTATTTTTCTGAATTTAGCGAATCCTTATACCACTCGAAGAGTTTTTGCACTCCATCCTCTATTTCCACTTTATGTGTCCATCCCAATTGATGCAGTTTTTCAACAGAAATAAGTTTGCGCATAGTACCATCAGGCTTTGCTGCATCAAACATTATATCTCCATCAAACCCTACGACCTTGAGTATGAGTTCTGATAGTTCACAAATAGTCAATTCCTTACCAGTGCCGACATTTATGTGACAATTGCGAATTTCACCAAGAGCTGGTATAGCACCGCCACGTCCGACTGAATGATTGCGGTCAACGGCGCCGTCAACAGCGGCCCCATAGTGTACAGAAGAATATCTTTCAATACCAATAATATCCTTGAAGTCAACGTTCAGCAAACAATGTACAGAAGCATCTGCCATATCCTCACTCCACAGGAATTCACGTAATGGTTTACCTGTCCCCCATAAAGTTACCTTGTTGTTTTCTATGCCATATTTGGCAAGTACATTAAGAATACTCTCTTGACCAGCAGAACCATTCACACCCTCAACCGGACGCTTACTCATATCATTGCGAATAGCTACCCAATTCTCATCATGAATTAATTTAGCAAGATAGATCTTGCGAATCATAGCTGGCATTACATGCGAATTTTCCAGATGAAAATTATCATTAGGCCCATAAAGGTTTGTTGGCATAACAGCAATATAGTTTGTGCCATATTGCAGGTTATAAGATTCACACATTTTCAATCCGGCAATCTTGGCTATAGCATACTCTTCATTTGTATATTCCAATTCCGATGTCAGCAGGCTGTCTTCCGACATAGGCTGCGGAGCGTTCTTGGGATAGATACAAGTAGAACCAAGAAAAAGCAATTTCTTTACGCCATGAGCGTAAGCCTCAGAAATCACATTACATTGAATCTTCATATTCATCATTATGAAATCAGCACGATAAAGTGAGTTGGCCATTATGCCACCCACAAAAGCTGCAGCGAGAACAACAGCATCTGGGCGTTCTTCATCAAAGAAACGGCGTACTGCATATTGGTCAGTCAAGTCTAGAGTCCTGTGTGAACGTCCTACAAGATTTTTGTAGCCTCTCTCCTCGAGGTTTTTCCAAATTGCAGAACCTACAAGTCCATGATGCCCTGCTACATAAATTTTACTTTCTTTGTTAAGCATTGCTTGTTTATTATATAATCTAAAGTATATTCATTTGTTCCGTAAGACTTTGGGGGAAATTCATAAAAGGGACTTTGAAGCCATAATTGAATTAAGCTGTTGTATAATCAAAAGGGGACTTTGTACAATGCAAAGGTACGCATTCTTTATTATATAGCCAAATTTCTGTGGTGCTTTTTATAATATCATTCCTATATTTCAGTTGTTTTTGTTGGTGCATTTTGGTACATAGTATGTGTGATCGGACTCCACCACCCTACTTTTCAATAATGAAATTAATTTCCTCTTTTTGAACTGTAACACGGAACTTTCCATGTGGGGTTTCCATTGGACGACCGTCAATGCTGACTGGTGTTCCTTTAGGAATCTCAAGTTCTATATATTGTGCGCGATATGGTTTTATACATTTGTGGTTCAATATTTTCCCGCGTGCGAACAAATATAGACATCCAAGCGTTTCCGACAAAACGGAATGCCGTACAACAGTAACGTCAAGCATACCATTATACGGTACAGCATTGGGAGTCTGACCGTAACCATATGCGCTACCTATGCAAAGAGTACTGACATAGTGTTCTTCTTGTGTGGAATTTATTGTATATGATATTCTAAATATTTTTTTCAGAAATGTCATCATCAACGCAGATGTGACAAAAGCAAGTTTGCGTGACCAAAGTCTGCGACGTGTCTGTTGTTTTAGTCTTTGTATACCGGCAAGAAGACCTACATTAATACAGTCTAAAAAGAACCGGCTTTTTTCTTCTGCTCTTTTGTTAGTGTAACGTATATACCCTACATCTACCTTTCTTATACGATGGCGCGATATAGAAGCTACAACATGTTCTATATTATAGTAATAGAATCCCCAAAAAGAAGAAAAATCATTCATTACCCCATTGGGTATAACACCTAAGGTAATATTGTCACGAACATGTTTCTCTACTCTCATCAGGCAGTTGACAGCATCGTTAAGTGCGGCATCGCCACCTGCTATAATGATTGTTTCGTAACCATTGTTTATCAACATTGTGACAAGGCGCTCCACACTGTCAGCTCTTTCACTCTGTATCATGTCATACTGCAAATTACGCGCATCCAGAAGTGCGGCAATTTTCGCCCACCTTTTAACTGGCGAGGTAAATGGTTGATGCTTTGGGCAATATACAATACCAAGTTTTTTCATCTCTTATAGAAATTATCGGCAATTATCCTGTACTATTTGTGTTATACGCTCTATCACAGCCTCCTTTTCTTCCTCATTTTGGGGAGCCGTGATCCAATGTATGGTGAAGCCCCTACGCTCCATGCCCCTGAACCATGTCATCTGACGTTTGGAAAACTGGTGTATTGCAATTTCAAGACGACGAAACATATCATCATAAGTTATCTTACCAAGACAATATAGTGTCATAAATTTATATTCCAAGCCATAATATATGAGAGATTCTGCAGGTATACCTTCTTTAAGTAGCCCTTGAATTTCATCTATCATACCTTCATCAAGTCTTTTCTTTAACCTGTTTGTGATTTTTTTCCTACGCATATTACGGTCTATATCTATACCTATTATAATAGAAGGGACAGCAGGATATTTCTTTGAGTCTAACTGATGATTGAGATTGTAACTCTCTATTTCAATTGCCCTTATAGCTCTTTGACAAGTGTCTACATCAGTCTTGTTGTGCATTACTGTTCCTGTTCTTGCCTTTTGTTTCACGAGCATTGCCGTTAGTTCTCCAAGAGATTTGCCAGTCAAAGCCTCACGTAGTTCTATATTTTGTGGTACAGGAGACAGGTTATAGCCCTTTAACACCGACTCTATATAAAGTCCCGTACCACCACATAATATAGGGTATACGCCTCTATTACTTATATCATTGTAAGCACTAGAGAAGTCTTGTTGATATTGGAAAAGATTGTATTTGGTTCCTGGTTCACAAATGTCTATCAGATGGTATGGTATGTAATTACCATCAATAGTATAATCAGAGATATCTTTACCTGTGCCTATATCCATGCGACGATACACCTGACGAGAATCAGCAGAGATAATTTCTCCACCAATCCTTAATGCCAATCTTGTCGCTATTTCTGTCTTCCCTGAGGCAGTAGGACCCAATATAGTGATGAGTTGTTTCATAATCAAAAAAAAGGTCGCACTGGCGATGTGATGAAAACTCCGAGTATTGATGATTAGAGTGCTCCCCGCTTTTGTAATCCACCGGCTTTTTCAACTTCAGAAAATGAGATATCCATCGATGATCAACTGGAACCATTTAGTCGATGATCATTCCATTTTCCATTATTATGGCCCGCCATAGGCAAAGGAAGCGTCCCCCGGTTTTTCTTTTTAATTGATGAGTATCCCAATCGAACCAGTACGACCCATGTGCAAAAGTACTGTTTTTTTCTTAAAGTCAAGCAAGAAAAATGTGTAAAAATGTTTTTTTTAGCATTTTCAACCTTTATTTGGATAATTCTTAGTAACTTTGCAGTGTTTTTCAGGACAAAAGACATAATATAAATTTGACATTGTGGATGTTTTTCTTTTTTATAACAGCAAAGCAAAACAACCGAACAATGCAATAAAGATAAGGTGACAATATAAAATATAATATGGTTTTCATAAAAACAGACAACATTAAGGGCGACATTTTCGGTGGTATTACTGCAGGTATTGTAGCCTTGCCGTTAGCATTAGCTTTCGGTATTCAAGCATTCGGTGGTATCAATCATCCTTACGCATCTGCAATTGGTGCATTGGCAGGTCTTGTCGGTGCTACACTACTTGGTTTTTTTGCCGCACTCTTTGGTGGTACCCACTCACAAATAAGTGGTCCTACGGGTCCTATGACCGTAATTACTGCCGCTCTTGTAAGTGCTGCATGGACGGCATCAGATGGTAATTTTAGTGCTGTGCTCATATCAATGGCTATGTCTGGAATTTTCTGTGGATTTTTTCAAATATGTTTTGGCATTTTACGTATTGGCAAATATGTCCGTTACATTCCGCAACCTGTTTTGTCTGGTTTCATGAGTGGCATAGGAGTGATAATAATCCTACAGCAAATCTATCCCATCATGGGTCTGAAATCACCTGTAATGGTGATAGACATGATTGCAGAATTCCCTCAGATGGTAGCTAATGGCATCAGTGTAAAGGCTCTATTATATGGTATTGGTACAATTATTGTAATCTACGCTTTTCCCTACATCACGAAGAAAGTGCCTTCAACACTTGTCGCTCTAGTTTTGCTTACCGTAATTTCCTTATTATGTTCGTTTGACGCAGCACTGACTATAGGAAACATTCCTGCTGGACTACCTATGCCATTTTTTGCAAAAGAGGGCATGGACATTGCGGGGATTGATTGGTGGCAAATAATAGAAGTATCTCTTGTTCCTGGTCTCACACTTGCAGGCCTAGGCTCAATAGACACTTTGTTGACATCGGTGGTTGCAGACAATATCACAAAGAGTAAACATAATAGCAATCAAGAACTCATAGGCCAAGGTATAGGCAATGCATGTTCTGGCTTATTTTGTGGCATTGCGGGTGCTGGTGCAACGATGCGCACCGTTGTTAATATCAAGTCTGGTGGAAGAACACAAATAAGTGGAATGGTGCATGCAGTCTTCCTTCTTTCCATATTGTTAGGCTTAGGGAGTCTTGTACAGTATGTTCCTTTGGCAGTTCTTGCTGGTATACTGATTACCGTAGGTTGGGGAATTATAGATTTTCGCGGATTCAAAGAACTGGCACGAATACCAAAGGCCGATGCATTTGTACTTGTTGTGGTGTTCCTTATGACCGTATTCGTAGACCTTTTAACAGCTGTCGGTATTGGCATGGTCATAGCCTGCGTACTTTTCATGAAACGCTCCAGTGATATTGTTGAAAAACAATATGAAGGAGGATTATTATCTGATGGCTTTGACAAAAATACACCATGGGAGGACGAACAGAAAGTCACAGAAGAGTTGAAAAAACAAATATATGTCCAGCGTCTTGACGGTCCTATTTTCTTTGGTACTGTAACAGGTTTTCAAAAAATCATGCACGGCGTTCCTGACGATCCTAATATCAAGACGGTCATCATACGTATGCGTCGTGTAACATTCATGGACCAGTCTGGTGCCTACGCAATGGAATCTTGCGTCAAAGACCTCCAGGCTATGGGAAAAGAAGTGCTGATGACTATAATACAACCGCAACCCAACATTATTATGCACAAAATGCAAATAATACCAACTCTTATAGCAGAGGAACAGACCTTTGCTACATTTGAGGAGTGTATAGAATATATAACACTCCGAAAATAAAAAGAAATATGATAAGAAGGATTGTTATTTTGTCAATCAGTGAAACCAAAACCGTCAATCCATAACCACTTGTATGCAGAACCTCTATACCCGTTTATCTAAATATGAGAAACGCGAAGCACAAAGCATTGTACGTCTGTTGCTCATGGATACATTTGGCTTTACTTTAACAGATATATGTGCAGGTGCCATAAATACACTCACCGACACACAAAAAGACGTATTGGACAGCCTCATGACACGCTTGGAAACGGGAGAGCCAATACAATATGTTATTGGCAAGACATCGTTCTGCAATAGGACATTTCATGTACGTCAAGGGTGTCTTATACCACGACCAGAAACAGAGGAATTATGCCAATGGGTAATGCAAGAGAATATAAGTGATGCTGATATTCTTGACATTGGTACGGGCAGTGGATGTATAGCAATAACACTAAAGAAAGAATTGCCATTTGCAAGAGTAACCGCATGGGATATTAGCCATGATGCCTTGACTATCGCAAAAGAGAATGCAGAAACCAATGGGGCGAAGATAACAATGGTGTTACAGGATGTCCTTCATTCACCTGATGACAATGAGAAATGGGATATCATTGTAAGTAACCCCCCTTATGTATGCGAAAAAGAAGCAAAGGATATGGAACATAATGTATTGGGGTTTGAACCACAATTAGCTTTATTCGTTCCTGACGAACACCCTTTGATTTTCTACCGCAGCATTACACAGTATGCCACTCATGCCTTGAAGCCTAATGGAAAATTATTTTTTGAAATAAATCCAACATACTCTGATGCCATCGTAACTCTACTTATAAACCATGGTTTTACCGATATAAAGGTTAAAAATGATGATAACGGAAAGAAAAGAATGGTAAAAGGAGTAATTTCACATAGCCTATGACTTATGAACAAGCCTTAAATAAACTCACAGCCATATGTGCAAGAGGAGAACACTGCTTGCAAGAAATGCTTGTAAAGATGGATAGATGGCAGATTGATGATGACACAAAACAACGAGTGCTGGCATATCTTGTAAAAGAACATTACATAGATGAAGAACGTTATGCACGTTTTTTCATTAATGATAAGATGAAATATAACCATTGGGGAAAACGAAAAATCGAACAATCTTTATATATAAAACGCATCCCCAAAGAAATATATGCCCATCTGCTTGAATCGTTTAATGATGAGGCATATACAAATATTTTAATGCCTTTGCTACACAAAAAAAGGAATTCCATGAAAGAAGCTTATGGCTATGAGGCAAAGATGAAACTTATTCGTTTTGCTATGCAAAGAGGATTTTCTTATGAACAGGCAGAACAATGTTTAGAGAAAATCTACAAATAAGACATTATCAGACTACATGTACATCATCAACGCAATACTTGACTTGTTCTTTCCTAGATACTGTCTTATGTGTGATACGAGGTTATTACTGGAAGAAAATACAATATGCCTACATTGCAACATTAGATTGCCAAGAACTTTTCTGTGGAGCAACCCGACAAACAATAATCTTGCAAAAAGATTTTGGGGGAAGTTACCTATAGAACAAGCCGTTGCATACCTTTATTATTATCCACAATCACCAACTGCGAATATTGTATATGCCTTTAAATACAGACAGGAGCCATACACTGCAGAATATATGGGTGCAATGATGGCCAAAGAAATAGGCACTACAGAGTTTTTCTCCGATATAGACTGTCTTATTCCTATACCTATTACCAAACAACGATTGAGAAAACGTGGATATAACCAGAGTGAGAAACTTGCACAAGGAATTGAGAGTGTCGTACATATACCTGTCATTGCCAACGCTGTAAAGAGAATAAAGAGCAATATTTCCCAAACAAAACTTGAAAAGTTTGACCGTCCAGACAATATCAAACAAGCATTTGAATTAACCAGTCACGCTGGTAGACTTACAGGAAAACACTGTCTTATTATAGATGATGTCATAACAACAGGCTCCACCACGGCTGAATGCGCAAAAGAAATACTAAAGGTCCAAGGTACAAAAGTCAGTATCCTTTCATTATGTTGCATTAGAAATAAAAAATAAGCCAAAATGTCATTTCGTATTCTTTGGCACATAATTTGTTTGGTATTTTTACGTTATATAAGAAAAAAACAATTAAGCAATTGCCATATCATAGGTGTTTCTTTACTATACTGTATGTTATGGTATTAAAAACAAAGAAAAAAATGGAATATAAAGATTTTGACCGTATGGTGAATGAGGCAGAAGGCTCATCACGTCACAGTTTTGCTCCGTCACTGACATTTCCCGCACTGATGCGCAAAGTATATGTGTGGATGACATTGGCAATGGCTATAACAGGAATAACAGCCTATGGCGTAGCAACATCGCCAACTATACTTGCCATGATTTTCGGTAACAAATTGGTATTCTGGGGTCTTATAATAGCAGAACTTGCTTTGGTCTTTAGCATATCTGGTATGTTAAAACGTATCAGTCTCACAACAGCCACATTAATGTTTGTGCTTTACAGTGTTATCAACGGAACGGTATTATCAAGCATCTTTCTCATATATACAATGGAGAGTATCGGGCAAGTATTTTTCATTACGGCTGGTACGTTCGGAGCAATGGCTCTTGTTGGATATACCACGAAGAAGGATCTGACATCTATGGGCAAGCTTTTATTCATGGCTCTAATAGGTCTTATAATTGCTACGGTAGTAAACATCTTCGTTGGTTCAACAGGAATGCAAACCATTATCAGTTACGTTGGTGTGCTTATTTTTGTTGGCCTGACAGCGTATGATTCCCAGAAAATAAAGATGATGCTTATGGATCAGGATGCATATGACGAAGGCGCTCAGAAACTTGCCCTCATTGGTGCACTGACATTGTATTTGGACTTTATTAACCTCTTCCTGTATCTTCTCCGTATTTTTGGAGGAAAAAGAGAATAAGTGATCTTATTTGTTTTCTCCAATTAAAAAGCACATATATGAAAAAGTTACTTTCTCTTCCTCCAAATCTCGTGGAATGTTTCCACGATGTCACAAACTTCAGCAAAGAAGAATGGTTTTGCACCAATGACCCTATAGGTAGAAAACTAGGTTCCGGTGGAGGAACCACATGGTTGATGGAGCAATGTTATAAAGAATGGGGGAAAGGACAGACTTTTGAAGAATGGCAAAAAAAAGACAAACGACTCATTCTTCATGCAGGAGGGCAAAGCAGGCGTTTGCCATCTTATGCCCCATCAGGAAAGATACTGACCCCTATTCCTGTATTCAGATGGGAGAGAGGACAACGGTTAAATCAAGATTTGTTATCACTGCAAATACCTCTCTATGAACGTATCATGGAAGCAGCACCAAAAGGGCTGAATACCATGATTGTAAGTGGAGACGTATATATACGTTCCACAAAACCATTGGACGTTATTCCCAATGCTGACATTGTCTGCTATGGTCTTTGGCTTGACGCAAGTATAGCTAAAGACCATGGCGTTTTTGTGTCTTCACGCGAAGAGCCATCAAAGATGCAATGTATGCTACAAAAGCCATCTTTGCAAAAACTGTCGGAAGTACAGGAACATGGTTATTATCTTACGGATATAGGTATATGGCTTCTTTCAGACCGTGCTTTAAAAGTAATGATGAAGAAATCCCAAAAGGATAATGAAATCATCAACTATGATATGTACACAGATTTTGGTTGTGCATTAGGAGCAAAACCGACAATACAAGATTCAGAAATCAGCGAACTGTCTGTTGCTATTTTGCCGTTACCAGGAGGGGAATTTTATCATTATGGCACAACACACGAAATATTATCAAGTACCCTTGCCATACAAAACATCGTGAATGATCAACGGGAAATCATGCACAATTCCCGTAAGCCACATCCATCCATGTTCATTCAAAATAGCGATGTACACATTAAAATTACAGACAGAAACGAAAACCTATGGATAGAAAATAGTGTTATAGGCGAGAATTGGATTCTGAGCAAAGAGAATGTTATTACTGGCGTACCACAGAACGATTGGCATCTGGCTCTAAATGATGGCCAATGTATAGATATCGTACCAATAGGTGAAAAACATTTTGTTGTACGGCCATATGGTTACAACGATAAGTTCAGAGGCGACATCACAGATGGAATAACAGAATTTCTTGGTATTCCCTTCACATCATGGGCCGAGCAACACGATATCAATTTTACGACGATAGATGGTAAGAATGATCTACAAACAGCAAAGATATTTCCTATTTTTGATAACATAAATGATATGGGAGATGTGCTGAATTGGATGATTAGTTGCAAGGAAGATGATAAAGCGCACAAAAAATGGCTGGAAGCAGAGAAATATTGCGCTGATGACATATCATCATACGCAAACCTTCGCAGACTAACCATACAGCGCAATATAATGAGGGCACATAATCTAACTGATTTGGCAGAGAACTATCAGCACAGTGTTTTCTTTCAAATCGATTTGGATGATGCTGCCAGAAGTTTCGCACAATATAATCTTCCGACTCCAGCTGCAATCAGTGAAAACAACACTTTACTGAAACAGATACACGACAATATGTTTCGTTCCGAAGTAATGAGATTGAAAGGACAAAATGGGGAAAAGGAGTCAACAGAAGCTTTTGCTCTTTTACGGCGTGGACTTATAGCTCAATTTCTGCAAAACCAGCAAAACCCGAAAATGTCAGTATATGGTGACCAGATTGTTTGGGGACGCTCACCTGTCCGTATCGACATTGCCGGCGGATGGACAGATACCCCTCCTTATTGTCTTATGGAGGGTGGTGATGTTATCAATCTCGCAATAGAACTTAACGGGCAGCCACCATTGCAGACTTACATTAAGCCATGCAATACTCCAACAATAATATTACGGAGCATAGACCTTGGTGCAGAGGAACGTATCAACTCTTTTGAACAACTTGCCGACTTTAATAAAGTAGGTTCTCCTTTTTCTATACCAAAGGCAGCATTGGCTTTGTCAGGTTTCCATCCGAATTTCTGTACAGAACATTATATAACCTTACAACAACAACTGGAGGAATTCGGTTGTGGCATAGAAATAACGATGTTATCCGCTATTCCTGCTGGTTCCGGATTGGGTACAAGTAGCATACTTGCCAGTACCGTACTTGGAGCATTAAATGATTTCTGTGGGTTGGCGTGGGATAAAAATGAGATAGGAAGACGGACACTGGTGCTTGAACAATTGCTCACAACTGGTGGTGGATGGCAAGACCAGTTCGGAGGATTGCTACGTGGTATAAAACTGTTGCATACAGAACGAGGTTTTGAACAGAATCCATTAGTGAGATGGTTACCCAACGAGTTATACACGCAACCGGAGTATGCAACCTGCCATCTCTTATATTATACAGGCATTACAAGAACAGCAAAGACTTTACTTGCCGAGATAGTACGCAGAATGTTCCTTAATCATCATGACGAAATTGCAATGTTGAGACAAATGAAGGAACATACATTGAATTTATATGAAACAATACAGCGTGGAGACTTTGATGGTATGGGGCAAGCAATACGAAAAACATGGATTCAGAATCAAGCAATGGATAAAGGTACCAGCCCCGCCGCCATTGAAGCTTTGACAAAACAAATTGATGATCTTTGCCTCGGATACAAACTACCAGGAGCAGGTGGAGGTGGTTATCTTTATATGGTTGCCAAAGATCCCAATGCCGCAGCACGTATACGACAGATTCTATCTGCCAATCCCCAAAACAGGAATGCCCGCTTTGTCGATATGGCATTATCAGAAAAGGGATTACAAGTCAGTAGGTCATAAATAGAATAAAGAATATGAACCTGCAAACACCAGTCCATATCCCTCACTCCACTTTTGAGATAAATCCAACGGACAAAATACTGTTTGTTGGATCATGTTTTGCTGATAGCATCGGCAAAAGATTCAAGGCAAACCAATTCTGTACGACAGTAAACCCTTATGGTGTAATGTATAATCCGGCTTCCATCTTGCATACCGTAAAACGCAGTATAAAAGATGGTATCATTGATGACAAAGGAGTTGACCTTGCCATATTCACGCTTGGAACGAATCATATATACGTGTTGAATGAGACAGGTGAGATTGTTGACAATTGCCAGAAACGACCACAACGTTTATTCACGGAGAAAGAAATGGAAGTTGAGGAATGCACCCGCTACCTATCGGAAACTGTGGATATATTAAGGCAACTCAATGTGGAGACTAAAATTGTACTAACAGTAAGTCCTATCAGATATGCAAAATATGGATTTCATGGCAGCCAGTTGTCAAAGGCTACCCTACTCCTTGTAACACAAAAACTGACAGAGAAAGAACAATATGGTAATATAAGTTATTTCCCTGCATACGAAATAATGAATGACGAATTAAGGGATTATCGTTTTTATCACCAAGATATGCTTCATCCATCAGAGCAAGCAGTGGACTATATCTTTGAACGGTTTCAAAACACGTATTTTTCCCAAAACGCCATACACTTTGTTGAGGAATGGAAGCCTATAGAGAAAGCATTACAACACCGGCCTTTCAATTCCGACAGTAACGAATACAAGGCTTTCTTAAATAAAGCGAGAAATGCGGAAGAACAATTCAGAAAAAAATGGATAAACATCCCATAACAAAAACATTTTAATAGTTCTATGCAGATAATACGGCTTAAAGATATAGGATCAACAAATGAATACTTGCTACGCCTTGCCTTACAACAACCGGGTTGGGAAGGGGCAGTAATGAGTGAACATCAGAATGCCGGGAAAGGAATGGGCAATAACAAATGGGAAAGTGAAGTAGGAAAGAATCTCCTGTTCAGTATATTGCTTCATCCGACATGGTTACCCATCCACAATCAATATCTATTATCTATGGCAGAGGCCGTTGCCATACATGAAGTTCTGTCTGAGTATGTACAGGAAATTACAATAAAGTGGCCGAACGACATATATTGGAGAAACCGAAAAATCAGTGGCACACGTATAGATACCAATATTATTGGCAATAGAATTGGTGACATGATAATAGGGACAGGCATCAACATCAATCAAAAAACATTCATCAGTGATGCTCCTAACCCTGTTTCTTTATGGCAGATAACCCATACCGAGTATAATATAACAGATATACTACACAAGATTCTTGCAGCTTTTGAACATTATTACACAATGATGACCAATGCAGACTATAATACAATCATTCATCAGTATCATATTAACATGTACCGCCGTAAAGGTTTTCACAAATACCGCGATACAAATGGAGAATTTGAAGCTGCAATAAAAGAAGTCTTGCCAAACGGTATTCTAAAGCTTCAACGTACAGATTATACTATCAGCGAATATCTGTTTAAGGAAGTAGAGTTTATTATTCCCAACGAATAAATCACAAAACAATAAAACTATGAAATTCAATCGTATTTTACTTAAACTTTCAGGAGAAAGTCTTCAAGGAGAACAAGGCTATGGCATAGATGTAAACCGTCTTAATGACTATGCCCGTCAGATAAAAGATATAGCGGACATGGGAGTCATGATAGGCATAGTAATTGGCGGAGGCAATATCTTTCGTGGCCTCAGTGGCGCCGGTAAAGGCTTTGACAGGGTCAAAGGAGATCAGATGGGCATGTGCGCCACTGTCATCAATTCCCTTGCCTTGTCAAGTGCACTTGGTGCTATAGGACAGAAAAACAGAGTGTTGACTGCTATCCGTATGGAACCAATAGGTGAGTTCTATTCCAAATGGAAAGCCATTGATGCCATGCAACAAGGGGAAGTTGTTATAATGAGTGCCGGTACAGGGTCTCCATATTTCACCACTGACACAGGCTCTGCTTTGCGTGGCATTGAAATTGAAGCAGATGTAATGCTCAAAGGAACAAGAGTTGACGGAATATATACTGCAGACCCAGAGAAAGATCATACTGCAACAAAATTCCATGATATCACATATCAGGATGTAATTGCCAAAGGGCTAAAGGTGATGGATATTACCGCTACTGCCATGTGTATGCAGAATAACCTTCCAATCTATGTCTTCAACATGGATATTCTTGGTAACCTCAAGAAGGTCTTGGAAGGTGAAGACATCGGAACATTGGTACACAACTAAAAATACGACAGTTTGTCTGTCACATTTTATCACAACGACAGACAAACTGTCCAACAATACAAACAACCAAACTACAACCTATGAAAACGATAGAAATAATATGCAAGAATAATGGCAGCATCACAAAATTCGATATCGGAATAACGCTTTCCGAGATATTCTTTCAATTGAATCTCCAAATGAAGCTGCCTCCTGTTGCTGCAAAAGTAAACAATGAAGTCGTCAGTATGAGTTATCGTATTTTCGGTAACAAGACAATAGAATTCATCGACATTACATCATCAGCAGGAATGAAGATATATACTCGGACTTTATTTTTTATTTTCTGTAAAGCTGTCCACGATATCTTTCCTGATGGAGAGGTTGATATAGAATTTCCTGTCAGTAAAGGATATTTCTGCAACCTTAAAATAGGGCGTCCCATAGATGATAATGATGTTACCAGAATTAAAGAGCAAATGGAAAACATCATTGCGTCAAGTATTCCTGTAAAACGTCACCAACGCCCTACGGAAGAAGTGATAGAGTTATTCCGCAAAAAAGGAGACGAATCAAAAGTCATTCTGCTTGAGACTCTGGGACGGATGTATACTATTTATTGCAGTATAGGAGACTACAACGATTACTTCTATGGCCCGACATTGTGCAACACGCAAGAGATTACCTCTTTCGGTTTGGAAAAATATCATTATGGTCTGCTGCTAAGAGTTCCAAAGCGTGATGCACCTACAACATTAGATGAATTGATACGCCAGGACAAAATGTTCGAGATTTTCAACGAGTACCATCAATGGCAGGACACTATGGGCTTCAATACCATAGGACAGTTAAACAAGGCTATAATGGATGGATTCAGTAGTGGACTGATTTTAGTATTTGAGGCTTTGCAAGAGAAGAAGCTATCACGTATTGCCGATACTATAGCACAGAAAAAAGGAGTAAAAATAGTATTGATAGCTGGTCCTTCAAGTAGTGGAAAAACGACTACATGCAAAAGGCTTTCCATACAATTGCTCACAAATGGCATACGTCCCATAGGATTATCTCTTGACGACTATTTCCTCAACCGTGAAGATACGCCAAAGGATGAAAAAGGAGACTATGATTTTGAGTCCCTATATGCACTAAACCTTCCTCTCTTCAACCAACAACTGAACTCTCTTATAAATGGTGAGGAAGTAGAATTACCACGCTATAACTTCGTTACAGGAAAAAGTGAACATAGTGGCAAAAAACTACGTATGAAGGAAAATGATGTTCTTGTCATTGAGGGAATACATGCACTCAATCCTGAACTGACGGCACAAATACCGCCACAACAAATTTTCCGGGTTTATGCCTCTGCCCTCACCACTATAACAATGGATAACCACAACTATATCCCCACCACAGACAACCGCCTGTTGCGTCGTATTATACGTGACAACAAATACCGCAACAGTTCTGCACAGACAACTCTAAGCAGATGGTCATCCGTACGTAAAGGGGAAAACAAATGGATTTTCCTGTTCCAGGAAAATGCAGATGCAATTTTCAATACAGCCATGTTATTCGAACTTGCCGCAATCAAGAATCAGGCAGAAGCTGCACTTATGCAAGTGCCGGAGAATTGCGCAGAGTATGCTGAAGCATCACGTTTACTTGGTTTTCTACATTATATTAAACCTATTTCTGAAAGTCAGATACCACCAACAAGCCTGTTACGCGAATTTCTCGGTGGTAGCACATTTGTATATTAACATAATCAACAAAAAGGCATTTCACGATTAAGCCCAAATCACATTATAAAAGAGCCCCAATTATACTGTAAAAGCAATCCATTTACAGTATAATTGGGGCTCTTTCATAATGTCCCACTTCGGGTGCGGAACAGTCAGGCTTAGTCCACACTGTTGGCAAATTGTTACAAATGCCCGTATGAGTGTTCTGTGCTTGCACGTCAAAAGAGCACCATCTACCATTTATCAAGAATTTAGTGTTTTTATTGTAGTTTTAGACATATTATAAATATGTGTTTTTCTTTTTCTGTATTACAAAGACTTTTCTTGGAAATTATGACTCTGTAAACAAAAGAATCAAAAAGTTTGCGAGGGTCGGAAAAAAATAGTAACTTTGCGGTCAAAAACCAATTAAAAGCAACAAAAAACATGTTGACAGCAAAAGAAATACGCGAATCTTTCAAAAAATTCTTTGAAAGTAAAGAACACCTCATTGTACCATCAGCACCTATGGTAGTCAAGGATGATCCTACGCTGATGTTCACCAATGCCGGCATGAACCAGTTCAAGGACATTATTCTCGGCAATACTACGCCAAAATGCCGAAGGCAGGCGGATTCTCAAAAATGTCTCCGCGTTTCAGGCAAGCACAATGACCTTGAAGAGGTCGGTCACGACACATATCACCACACTATGTTCGAAATGCTTGGCAACTGGTCTTTTGGTGATTACTTCAAGAAAGAAGCCATATCATGGGCTTGGGAGTATATCGTTGACATACTAAAGATTGATCCAGCAAATCTATATGCCACAGTTTTCGAAGGTTCAGAGGAAGAAGGCTTACAACGTGACAATGAGGCAGCAAGCATCTGGGAGCAGTTCTTGCCTAAAGACCATATTATCAATGGTAACAAGCATGACAATTTTTGGGAAATGGGTGATACAGGTCCATGCGGTCCATGTTCCGAGATTCATGTAGATTCACGTCCAGATGATGAAAAAGCAAAGATTCCTGGAAGTGAACTGGTAAATAAGGATCATCCACAGGTCATAGAAATATGGAATCTTGTATTCATGCAATTCAACCGTAAGGCTGATGGTTCGCTTGAAGGACTACCAGCAAAGGTTATTGACACAGGTATGGGATTTGAACGTCTTGTACGCACACTTCAGGGCAAAACATCAAACTATGATACAGATATTTTCCAGCCACTTATTCAGGTTATGGCAAATATGTCGGGGTGTAAATATGGCGATGATGAAAAGAAAGATATTGCACTACGTGTTATTGTAGATCATCTTCGTGCTATTGCGTTTGCCATTGCCGACGGGCAACTACCATCCAACGCCAAAGCAGGATATGTCATCCGACGTATACTCCGCCGTGCTGTGAGATATGGCTACACTTTCCTTGGTCAGAAAGAAGCATTCCTGTACAAACTCGTTCCTACTCTTGTTGGCGAAATGGGAATTGCATTCCCCGAACTTTCCGCGCAACAACAACTCATAATGAAAGTAATGCAGGAAGAGGAATCTTCTTTCCTCCGCACACTCGAAAACGGAATACGCCTCCTTCAGGGAGTTATCGATGAGACTAAGGCTGTAAACAAAACTGAAATTGCTGGCGACAAAGCCTTTACCCTCTTCGATACATTCGGGTTTCCTCTTGACCTTACTGAACTCATTTGTCGTGAACAAGGCATGACTGTGGATGAGAAAGGGTTTGACATTTGTATGCAAGAGCAGAAAAATCGTGCTCGTAATGCCGCAGAGGTACATCTTGGTGACTGGGTAGTGATAAATGAAGCAGAGTCTTCATTCGTGGGTTATGACTACACGGAATATCCATGTCACATTGTTAAATATCGTGAGGTACAACAGAAAAAGAGTATTGCTTACGAGATGATTCTCGACTATACGCCTTTTTATGGTGAAATGGGTGGCGAAATAGGTGATACTGGTGTACTCGTCAGTGAAAATGAAGAAATACATGTGCTTGACACCAAAAAGGAGAATGGCGTTGCTATACACATTGTAGATAAATTACCAGAAAATCCACAGGCCGAATTTATGGCATGTGTAGATGTTGAACGTCGTAGCGCCATAGAATCCAACCACACATGCACCCACCTCCTAGATGCTGCACTGCGCGAGGTTCTCGGTGAACATGTGGAACAAAAGGGATCATTTGTAACAGCAGACTATCTACGTTTCGACTTTTCTCATTTTGAGAAAGTGACAGCAGAGCAACTCCGCCAAGTGGAACATATAGTCAACGGCAAGATTCGTGAGAACATCCCTCTACAGGAATTTCGTGATACCCCAATAGAGGATGCCAAGCAACTTGGTGCAATAGCACTTTTCGGAGAGAAATATGGCGACAAGGTACGAGTAGTTAAATTCGGTTCAAGTGTAGAATTTTGTGGTGGCTGTCATGCTAAGGCTACAGGCCAGATTGGCATGGTACATATTACATCAGAAAGCAGCGTAGCTGCCGGTGTCCGTCGTATAGAGGCCATAACTGGCAAAGCAGTGGAAGATTTGATGAATAATGCACAGGATATGCTGTCAGACCTACGCACTCTATTCAACAATACACCTAATCTCATAACGACAATTGAGAAAGCCATCAATGACAATAAAGAACTTCAGGCACAAGTTAACGAATTCAAAGCCCAGAAAGCAGCACAATTCAAGGACGTTCTCATAAATAAAGCCCAAACGATTGATGGTAAAAAAGTTATTACGGGCCTATGTCCAATTGATCCACAGAATGTCAAAGATATAGCATTCCAGTTACGGGCACAATTCCCAGAGAACCTTATCTTGGCAATAGGCTGTGAAAGTGGAGGCAAGCCTACTCTCACCGTAACACTGTCTGACGACATTGTTGCTACAGGTAAGAATGCTGGAAAAATTGTCCGTGAAGCAGGAAAACTAATTCAAGGTGGCGGCGGAGGACAACCACATTTCGCCACAGCTGGTGGTAAAAAGGCAGAAGGTCTGAAAGCCGCTATTGAAAAAGTCATCGAACTTTGTACAGAATAAGTACATCGAACGACAAATAAAGAGGGATATGTTCTTGATGCTAATTATATATTTGGAAGCATAAAAGGCATCTCCCTCTTTGTTTGTGTATAGATAATATAGCATATATTTAGGGATTTTCCGCCATTTTTTAGGAGAAACCCCCTTATTAAACAGAATTAGTGCTGTACTTTTGCATTCAAATAGCAAAACAAAAAAAATTATGAATATGAAAACCTTTATCGCAACATTACTGTGTATTACTATCTGTATACCAGTTGGAGCCCAAAACTACAAAAACAGTCGTTACTACAATCAGCAAAAGGGACGTCTGGATTATAACAACACGTCATACAACTATGGCAAGAATGGAAAATCATATTATGACTCATACTCACATTATATTGGCTTTCGAATCGGCCCTTCGTTCACCACAGTAAATTCTGATGACCGTTATCTTGATGGCGGTTCAATGAAGACTGGATTAAATGTGGGTATAGCTATAGGTACATCCGTAAGCGACGCTGCCCCACTCTATCTCGAAACAGGATTGTATTATACAGAAAAAGGTGGTAAAGGCAAAAATACGGATAATCGTAAGTTTACATATAATTTGGATTATTTGGAAATACCTTTAATATTCAAGTACCGTTATGCCTTTGATGACCATTTCAGACTTGAGCCATATTTCGGCGGATATTTTGCTGTTGGTGTTGGAGGGAAAATTAAAGATTTTGGAAATAGAGAAGCACACTCCTCTTTCTCTGATGATACCGATGGTTCTTTCAGACGATGTGATGGAGGATTGAAATTTGGCGTAGGTGCTTCCTACGATATGTTTTATGTGGAATTGGGTTATGACCTCGGTCTCGCCAATATTTGTCATGACACTTTCGATACATCACGTAATGGAGCTTTATTACTGAATTTTGGAGTAAATCTGTAAACTCACATTATCATATATAAATTCGCCCTGCTATTCTACATGAATAGCAGGGCGAATTTATATATAGCCAAAGTTTTTATTACTTGTTTATTACATATACAGCAAACGTAGATGCAGGGACAGTTGTCTCAAGAACATTACTATTCAACATAACGTTATGCTCTACCGGCTTAATCTTCTCTGGATTGTCAAGGGTGTTTTCTGCAACAGGATCTGCACTCGTAAGTGATACCACTTTAGCTGATTTCGCCTTTTTCAATCCTTTTAATGTTACTTTAACAGGCTGTGTCTGATTACTGATATTCACAATCTTTATATATATTTCTCCAGTGTTCTTGTCAAGTACAGATGAAGCAAAGAGCCCTTTCTGATCATCATCACCGGCTACAACCTTTCCATTCATCTTCATTGGTAGTACATTCGTACCTTTATAGAGACAGTAAAGTTGCTGTACATAATAAGAACAGGACTTGAATGAACGTAAATTATCATACCATATCATATCAGGACGCCATTGCCATCCTTCAACATGAGCAAATAAAGGAGCGTATGTAGCCATCTGGACGATATCCGCATTACGCTCTATACCTGTCATAAAGGCAGCTTCAAGCAATGATGCATTAAAATGATTCCATTTCTTTCCTTTTTCATGACAAGCATACTCTCCTGCAAACACCTTGGGACCTTTGCGATCATAGTTGTCATAACGATGACGGTTCGTGGCATTGAGGAACCAATCTTCATTACGATAGAAATGTTCATCATACAGATCAACTTTCAACTCCTTCATCTTTGGTTGGAGAATGTTGAATTTTTCACCTTCTGAATCAGGACCAGTAGTACCAATATACTTTATTTCCGGATGTTTTTTTCTCAGTATGTCGAGGAATTTCTTTAGACGGACAGTAAAAGCAGGATTGTCCTTGTAGTCCCATTGCTCATTGCCAATACCCATAAATTTAAGATTAAAAGGAGCCGGATGCCCCATTTCGGCACGTACTTTGCCCCATTTTGTATCAACAGCCCCATTGGCAAACTCTATAAGGTCAAGAGCATCCTGAATATATGGGTCAAGATTATCTATTGCCACATGAACACTCTTCTCATCACGAATGTCATTTTGATACTGGCATGATAGTCCACAGCTAAGCACTGGCAAGGCTTCACAACCAAAGTCTTCACATAGTTGGAAATATTCAAAGAAGCCAAGACCGTACGACTGGAAATAATCAGGGAAGAAACGGTGGGCAAAAGTATATTCCCATCGATTCTCATTAAGAGGTCTGTTCTCTACTGGACCGACAGTTTTTTTCCATTGATAACGTGTATCAAGATCTGTGCCCTCTACAATGCAGCCACCGGGAAAACGAAAGACTCCAGGTTTCAAATCTGCAAGAGCCTGCGCCAAATCTTTACGCATACCATTCTCGCGGCCTTTCCATGTGTCTGTAGGAAATAGACTGACATGTTCAAGGTCTGTGGTGGTCATAGGTTGTCCTTTGGCAGTACGCAGGAAAATACGTAATGCAGCTTTCTCTATAGTTTTGTTTGCTTTCAGTTCAACGGTGTATTTTTTCCACTCCTTGCCATCAACATCAACATGGGTTTCTGTATATGACTGATTTTCGCTCATTGTAGCATTGTCTACGAACTGTACCAACAATACGCTCTTACCTCCTTCTGGACAACGAGCCCAAACAGAGAAACGATAAGACGCATCTTTTTTAGTGGAAATACCAAAAAAACCTTCGTTCTCTATACCAGTATGCTTGTGTGGATGACCAGCATAAGAGAGTCTAACATAATGAGGGTTTTTGTCAAACGGGCCATCATTCTTGACCGTAACATTACCGAATGTCCTCCATCCCATCAGAGTTTGCGGAAATTCAAAAGAACGGTTCTTGACCATCTCTGCATAAAGACCACCATCTGCAGCATAATTGATGTCTTCGAAAAAAATGCCGTACATAGTGTGCTGCACTTGTGCACCTGGCTTATTTGCCAACACGGTCATCTCATTAGTTTGAGCACTTGCACACAGTGATGACACCAGTGCAAGAGCAGAAAGAAAAAGTTTACTCTTCATTGTTTTTGATTGAGTTATTAAAAATATAGGCTTTAATTT
>CAZPNC010000003.1:0-7607 GCA_964587945.1 uncultured Prevotella sp.
TTCATCTCATATACAGGTGAGGCTCTCGACTATAAGACACCGCTCCAGAAGGCTCTTCGTGCCGTTGACAAGGCAGCAACTGACGTTGTAAAGTACTTCAACCCGGAAGTAAACAAGGTCATTTCAAACCTCGGATGGGAACAGGAGTATTTCCTCGTTGACGAAGGACTGTTCTCCGCACGTCCTGACCTGCTCCTTACAGGCCGCACACTCATGGGACATTCTTCCGCCAAAGACCAGCAGATGGACGACCACTACTTCGGAGCAATCCCGGCACGTGTAGCAGCTTTCATGACAGACTTGGAGATAAGGGCTCTTGAACTCGGCATACCTTGCAAGACACGCCATAACGAAGTCGCACCAAACCAGTTCGAACTCGCTCCTATCTTTGAAGAGACAAACCTCGCCGTTGACCACAACATGCTCATCATGGCACTCATGAAGAAGGTCGCACGCAAGCATGGCTTCCGCTGTCTGCTTCATGAAAAGCCATTCGATGGCGTCAATGGTTCCGGCAAACACAACAACTGGTCATTGGCAACAGATACAGGCATCTTGCTGCATGCACCAGGCAAGGATGACATCAGCAACCTACGCTTCGTGACATTCATAGTTGAAACACTGATGGGTGTGTACAAACACAACGGCCTTCTCAAGGCTTCCATCATGTCAGCGACCAACGCCCACCGTCTTGGTGCCAACGAAGCGCCACCGGCTATCGTCTCTTCTTTCCTCGGAAAGCAGCTCACTGAGGTCCTGAACCATCTGGAGAACAGCAACGACGACACTATCGCCATTGCAGGCAAGGCTGGTCTGAAACTGGATATCCCATCCATTCCGGAACTTCTCATAGACAACACCGACCGTAACCGCACATCTCCGTTCGCCTTCACAGGCAACCGTTTCGAGTTCCGCGCACCGGGTTCTGAGGCAAACTGCGCTTCCGCAATGATAGCACTCAATGCTGCTGTAGCCGAGGCACTTGTCAGTTTCAAGAAGCGTGTTGACGCACTTGTGGCAGGCGGCAAGGAAGTTCACGCTGCAATCATCAGCGTACTCCGTGACGATATAAAGACATGCAAGCCTATACGCTTTGACGGCAACGGCTATTCTGATGAATGGGTGGCTGAAGCTGAGGTACGCGGACTTGACGTTGAAAGGTCATGCCCAGTCATATTCGACCGTTTTCTCGACAAGGCATCTGTGGATATGTTCGAGTCTCTTAACATCATGAGTGCCAAAGAACTTGAGGCACGCAACGAGATAAAGTGGGAGACATACACAAAGAAAATCCAGATTGAGGCACGTATCTTCGGTGATTTGTCTGTAAACCATATCATACCGCAGGTAGTATCATACCAGACAAAGATTGCAGAGAACGTTGCAGCACTGAAGACAATTCTCCCTGACAGCGAGTTCAAGGATGTCGCAGCAAGCAACCTCGCCCTTATCTCTGAAATATCACAGCGTGTGAAGAACATTGAAGAGGGATGTCAGGCACTTACGGATGCCCGCAAAGTTGCCAACAAGATAGAGTCTGAGCGCGAGAAAGCCATCGCATACCACGACACCGTAGAGCCATTGATGGGTAAGATACGTTACCATATCGACAAACTTGAGGCCAAAGTTGATGATGAAGTATGGACACTGCCTAAGTATCGCGAGCTACTCTTCATAAGATAAATATCATAGAAATAAACAATCCATTTCTTTTATTGGTTGTTTAAGTTTGCAGGGATGGACGACCGTGAGGTTATCCATCCTATTTTTGTTTCCATCATAAAAACGAAAGTGCCCAAATCACATTGTAAAAGCGGCCTTATTACATTGTGATTTGGGCACTTTTACCGTGTAAAAGGGCCACTTTTGCAAAGCATTCTTTATTGTATTGGCTTTCAAGTATATACACTTTTAAAATCAAAACAGAAAAATGGTGGGTGTAAACGTGACGAAAAACGCCCTTTCTTACGGAACAATCCGAAAGAAAGGGCGATATCGGAAGCGGCTGATACGAAACGGTCTCCCATTCCGCGAAGCCCATCCGCTTACAGTTGGGCTATGACTTCCACCTCAAGCAAAGCCCCTTTGGGTAGTGCTCTCACCGCCACAGCCGAGCGGGCGGGATACGGTTCCGTAAAATACTGTGCATAGATGGCATTGACTTTGACAAAGTCAGCCATGTCAGCCATGAACACTGTTACCTTCAGAACGCTGGACATGGTGGTTCCGGCAGCCTCTACGATGTTCTTTACGTTAGCGAAGGCCTGATGTGCCTGTGCCTCTATGCCGCCGCTGACAATGCTACCGGTGGCCGGATCAAGAGGTATCTGTCCGGAGGCGAATAGCATCCCGTTGGCTTTTACTGCCTGACTGTATGGTCCTATGGCAGCAGGTGCGTTTGGTGTTGTTACTTTTTCCATTGCTTTAGTATTGTTTTTTACGTATCGCTTGCCAAAAGAGCCTCATATAGAAACCCGTTTCTGCGCATACGTGTTATAATATTATCTTCTATCCCAGCAGTCCAAGATACGTGCGTATGGCTTGTTCTATTTCCGAGATACATATAAACTCATCGGCACTGTGTGAGCGTGAACTCTCTCCCGGACCCAGTTTGAATGACGGGAAGCGCATCAGTGCCTGGTCAGAAAGGGTCGGCGAGCCAAAGGGCTGCATACCCATGGCCACACAACGCTGCACAAGCGGATGCTCCAACGGTATGGATGATGAATGAAGATGGAAGGAACGCGCCTTCAACCGGCTTTTCATCTTGCTTTGGAGAAAGTCGAAGACCTCTTCGTTAGTGTAGTGTTCATTGGTTCTGACATCAATTATAAAGCGGCATTCATCAGGTACCACATTGTGCTGTGTGCCACTGTTTACCACCGTACACTGCATTTTCGTAGGGCCAAGCAATGGCGACACCTTACCGAAACGATAGTCACGGAGGAACACGAGGTCGTCAAGTGCCTCATATATAGCATTCACTCCTTCGTTTCTTGCAGCATGACCTGACTTGCCGTATGCCACACCGTCAATGACCATAAGTCCACGTTCCGCTATTGCGGGTTGCATACCGGTGGGCTCTCCTACTATCGCCACATCAATCTCCGGCAGCAACGGCAAAACGGCACGGATGCCTTCTGCACCGCTTACTTCCTCTTCGCAAGATGCAAGGTAAAGCAGATTGAAAGGTTGAGGGTTGTGGGTTGAGGGTTGAGAGGTTAGGGATTGTCCGCCCGATGTGAGTATTCTGAACACCTGAAGCAGGGATACAAGACCGCCGCCACAGTCGTTTGACCCCAAACCATAAAGGCGATCACCCTCCAATGTGGGTGTAAACGGGTCACGTTGCCATGTTGCCACAGGCTTCACGGTATCTATATGGGCGTTAAGAAGCAGTGTCGGACGGCTGTCATCCCATTGTGGTGATTTCAGCCAAAGGTTATTGCCCTCTCTGAAAGGAGCATATCCGTAGTCCTCCATAGCCTGCTGCATGACGTCAGCGGCATCTTTTTCGCTGCGGCTCACGGAGGGAGTGGCTATGAGCCGTTTCAAGAGCGAGACGGCATCTGCTGTATATTTTTCTACAAGCATAATTTTGGAATTTTGGAAAAGGGTAAGGTTTTATCAGAATTTCACCGTTGCCTTGGCTATGACCTGCCTGCCTTGACGCGGTACACCGGCAGTAAGCATGGAGCCGACGCAGTACTGATTGTCAGTGATATTCTTCATCATGACATCCAATGTGAGGTGTTTCCACTCATAACATGCTCCAAGGCCTATCGTACATCTGGGACTTACCTCGTGTACCTTACTTACCTCCTCGCCATTAAAGTATGTAAACAGCATATCTATGTCTTTATAGTATGTCTTTGTCTGCGCACTGACAGTGCCTCGCAACCATAGTTTCCCTCCTTTGAAGAATCCTGAACCGGTACCGGAATACGGGCAATAGGCGGACGTTATGTTTGTTATCAGTTCCGGAGTACCGAGCGTGTTACCGTTATATATTGCGTAGTTGGACACCAAAGACTGCTTGTCTCCATAGTTATTCACCTGATATTCATTCTCACATATACGCTGCCACGTAGCATTGGCATTGAAGAAGAAATGCGGGGAGACATATTGCAGCGAGCCATCAATACCCAACTGCCTCATACTGGCGGCATTTACGAATACACGGTTATTAGGCATAGAGAAGTCAAGCATAACAATATCCTTCAGAATATTGTAGAAGCCACTCACCTCTGCAGTGAAACGTGAACCCTGTCTATGATAAGTTGCACCGAAAAGGAAGGCATTCATCTTTTCCGGCTGGAGTTCTTCACCGCCTGCAAAGAAATAAAGCAGGCAGGCACGGTAAAGGTATGGAGCATCCACAAAACTGTAATTGTATGACAGACGCGTTGAAATCTCCGGGGTAACCTTGTATATCAGTGACAAACGTGGGGAGAGATGGTCAAGTGGAGAACCGTTGAAACGCATCTTATGGTCATATCTTATGCCGGCATTGAGTATGAGTCTGGACGTGAAGTAATGCTTCACCTGGGCGTATGTAGAATAGGATTCCTCCTTTCCTTCACTGAAAACAGAATCTGAGGAGTACACGGACGATGCATTATAGTTGCCACCTATGCGCAGAGTTCCGTTGCTAAGTGAGAAATGGTCGTACTGTATACCGACAAGAATAGAGCCTTTGCCGAACAGATTATAGTTAGCCATGGCGTGTATTTGTCCGCCGACAGTGTAGTTTTCCCAATTAACCTTTATGTATGAGCCTTGTGTCCATGGTGCAAACAAGTCGTTCTTGCCTATAATGGCAAGGAAACTGTTGGCTATTCCGATGTCAACCGAATCGCCAATCACGTTATATAGATTTGTGTTTTCCTTGGAGAGAAAGGCCGAAGCCTGCAAATCTATCTTGCCAAAGGAGTGTATATAGTCAACATGTATATTGTCGGCCAGACGTGAAATGCCCGGTTTGTCACCGTCAACGGCACCATAGCGGTCATAGTTATAGTTATTTACCGCGTCATAACTTCCCTTACCGGAAGGTACAGGCAACTCAAAACCTAACTCTTCATAATACTTTCCCCGTATCTTCTGTGTTCCAGAGGCCTGCAGCACGTTCACGTATGGCACTTCCTTTGACCTCTGTGAACTCAGAGTAAACGTAAAATCCTGCCAGTGTCCCTTGATTCCGACATCGTATGACGGCCTGTCACGAAAGCCATGTGAATAAAGTGTCGTTGTCCCGCCAAGCGGATTCTGCACCTCGTGCTTGAAACCGTCTGAGGCATATAGGCTTCCCCACGCCATAATGTCAACAACATTGTTGCCGCCCCCGAACAACATTGAACCGCCATAAGAGTTCTGTGAACCTGCAATGCCGGTAAGCCTGCCGCCATTGATGGATGCTCCCTTACGTGTTATGATATTCACCACAGCGGTCAGGGCAATGTTTCCATACAGTGAAGAGGCCGGTCCCCGCAGCACTTCTATGTGTTGTATCTTGTCAAGTGACGTGCGATAATCAGGAGCTTCAGCGTTAGTTGAGTAACTGTTCATGCGGTGACCGTCCTGCAAGAACAATATCTTCTCCTGCGAAACGGAATACACTCCGTGCATGGCGACATTGGTTTCCATACCATCCGCCACAGTCATTCCTGGCACAAAGAGACATAGTAACTCCTGAAGAGTCTGCGCTCCGCTGTATCTTATCATCTCTTCCGTTATGAGGGTGACAGGCACCGGTGCTTCCTCTATGCTCTCTTTCTGGCGTGAGGCGGTGGTAATACCAATCTCTTCCAGTTTCTTTTCTTCTATCAGTTCAATGAATCTCCGCGGGTCTCCCAATGAAGGCATGAAGTAAGGGTCGTATTTCAGCAGGCTGGCGACATACATTCGCGCCCCTTCCATATCACCTTTCTCGAGCCGGCACAGTGCAAGCAGCCTGTAAGCACTCTTCTTCAGCATTCCGTCTGTCTCTGATATAAAATGCAGTGTATGCCTTTCGCTGATATCAAACTGCCCGTTGTTGTATTCGGCAAGAGCCTTTTCGTAACGCTGTTCTACGCTGTTCCACGTCTCTTGGGCACCTAATGCCGCAAAGGAAAGAAGCATGATGCAACAGAGAAGTAGGTTCTTAATATTCATAATCGAATGTTTTTACGGTTCAGTCACACCGGTATGGAGAAGGTAACAGTAGTCCCTTCCCCCTCGTTTGAGATGATGTCCACCGTTCCGTTATGGTTCTTTGTAATGATTTCGTGTGTTATCTGCATTCCGAGACCTGTGCCCTCGCCTATCGGCTTGGTCGTGATTGTCTGGTGAAATAGTTTCTCCAGCACCTCCTGCGGCATTCCAGTACCGTTGTCCATGATTGAAATCACAAGACGTCCGCCTTGAACAGCCGCCTCAACACCAATGGTCGGCATATAGTTATCCACATGTTTCGCCTCCTGTTCCAATGCCTTTTGCTTCACGGCATAACACGCATTGTTCATAACATTGATGACAGCACGGGACAAATCCTGTGGTATCACCATGCAATGTGGCATTTCCTCCTGGTAATTCTCTTGTATTGACACGTTGAAAGCCTTGTCATTGGCACGCTTTGCATGGTAAGACAGCCACACATATTCATGCAACAGACGTGGTATGTCAGTCAGTACATGTTCGTTTTCCTTACCTCTTGAGATGAGGAGTATGCCCTGTATGATGCTGATGGCGCGCTCTCCATGCTCCTGAATCTTCTGCATATTGAGTGAAAGGTCTTTCACTATATCCTGAATATCATCTGCATCGTCCTCGTCTATCTGCACCTTTACGGTATCAATGATTTCCGACATGTCCGCCAACAGTTTCCCTGAGAGCTTCGAAAAGTTTATGACGAAGTTGAGAGGGTTCTGTATTTCATGCGCAATACCGGCGCTTATCATACCGAGCGAAGCCATTTTCTGCATTTGTAGCAGTTGCTTCTTCATTGTCTTTTTATCGTCCATAGTTTAAGGAGTTTATCGGGTTAGAGGTTAAAGGCAAAGGTTGAAGATGTTGAATAGCTGAGGTTATCGGTATAGATACCATAATCTATAACCCCAAACTCTGCACTCTGTAACCTTTACAAGGAAATGATGAAGTCGGTAAAGACATCCTTTTCCGTTCTGAATGTTATGGTACCATTGTGGTCCTGCACTATTTCCTTGGCAAGATACAGTCCCACTCCTGACGCCTCACTGGTCGTCTTGGTGGTGAAGAACGGGTCAAACACCTTGTCAATGATTGCTTTTTCTATACCGACTCCATTGTCATGCACCACTATCTCGATATGGTTCTCACCCAACTTTGACAGTTTCAGCACCACTTCCGGGTCGTATGGCTGCCGCTGATACTTCTTTACCACGGCATATATAGCATTTGTAAGCACGGCAATGAGTACCCTGTTCATCGAGTCTGCATCCATTTCGTGCATCAGTGTCCCTGCAGGCAGTTCCGAATGAAGCCTTATTCCACATTCTTCTATGCTCTTTTTATGATACTCAGCGGTCACTTCCATGACCTGCCTGCATAACTGCACGGCATCCACAGTATGCAGATTGCCTATCTGG